>JAZUCN010000074.1:0-1790 GCA_045639205.1 Oscillospiraceae bacterium
CAAAGTAGTTGATGAGCGCGCCGTTAGCAGGACCAAACACCTTGCCCGCACGCACATTGATCATCTTGTTGACCGAATTGGCAAGGCCAATGAAGAATCCAAGAATATAGTTCATTTCTCTTCCTCCTTACGCCAAAACGACCAAGGCAACGCCTAAAACAATCAGCGCATAGCCGGGCAACTGCCGCCACGAAAACGGCACTTTTTTCATGCCGAACAAACCAAACGAGTCAATGATGCGCGCGCCAACCAAATCACCCGCCGTCGACAGCGCCAGCATCGCCGTCGCGCCAATGCGCCCGACCGTCATGCTCGTCAGCGCCACGATGGAAAGTCCCATCACGCCAATCAGATACACATACCACGGCGCGCCGCGGAAACGGATTTTCTGTCTGCGAATGAGCAGTAAGTACGCAAGCAGCAGTACCAGCGCGATGCCGTGCACGAAAAAACTCACGCCAAACGGGCTGTAATACTCGCCGAGCGGACCGTTGAGCGAAATCATCACGCCCTGCAGCAAGCCCGCAATGAGTAGTGTCAGAGTAATCATCAGTCTTCCTCGCTTCTGTTTATATCCTTTGCCATAACAGATTTATCATACCCTATTTGCGCCCCATTCGCAATAACAAATCGGGCAGACCATCATGCGGCCTGCCCGATTTTTTTAGATTTTTGTACCGTTTTTCTCATGCTCGATGAGTTTCCACGTTGCATCAATGAGGTTTGCAAACATCGGATTTTCCATCGCACGGATGATGAACGACTGGCGCGGGGAGTTGATATCCTCGCCCGAAACCTCAAACAGTCCATTTTCCTCGCAGAGTTTGCGGAGTCTTGTGAGCTGTTCGGGGGTGTTTCTCGTCGGCATATACGTCACCGCACGCACGCCATATTCTTTCAGGCACGCAATGACCTCGTCAAGATAGTCATCTTCAAATTTCTGTGCCTTTTTATCACCCGTTACGCTGTCGCCAACATCGCCGAGATACGCGTAGCAAAGCAATGCATCCATCTCTTTGCACATCTGCACAACCTGCTCGAGCCTCGGACACTCCTCGGTCGCGTCAATGTAAATCTTCGGCACAAACGCGGACTTGAGAATACCAAGCAGATCATACTCATAGAACGCATACTCTGTATCGAGCATCTGCGCGCGCTGTTTTTCCGACAGCGAAAGACCCAAGCCTGCAAGGCAATCGACCATTGCCTGTCCCTTGCCAACCGTATCCGTCAGCTTTTTCGCCAGCGCAAACAGAATGTGCCGCTCGGTCACACCGCCGCCATCGTGCGCCATCGTCAAGGGAAGCACATCGCGGTCGTAGTCGAGTTCCGCGCCGTCAATGAGCTCGTTGATGCGCGCGATCATCGCGCGGTTGCGGCGTGCTCTTGCCTCGCGGTAAGGCGCGAAGAACGCATTCATCTTTTCGATATTCTCATGCGGCACCGACTGGATGGTCATGTAGCTCACGCCCACCTGGTCGGGGTTATTCGTGCGCCTGCCTTCCATCGGCGTGCCGTCCATCGAAACTCTGCACTCCATGCCCACCGCCACAGGGATATCAATAATCTCGGCCGCCTGCAAAAACTCTCTTGCGCCTGCAATCGAATCGTGGTCAATGATGCCCGCGGTGCAAAGCCCCTCCATGCGCGCTGCATACACAGCCGCGGTGGGAGAATACGGAGAGAAAGAATACGTTGTGTGAATGTGATTGTTGATATAAAGCGGATTTTCCTGCGGAAACTCGGTTGTCTTTACAAGCTCTCGCAGGTTCTGTAAACGCTCTTGCGCG
>JAZUCN010000075.1:0-3373 GCA_045639205.1 Oscillospiraceae bacterium
ATGCCTCGCAGTTGCGGAAGAGTCTTTGCAGTTTGCGCTCTTCAGGTGCATTGCCCTTCTGAACCTCTGCACCGCAGGTTTTCAGTGACTGCGCGGTATGCGATTTGGAAGAACCCGTCGCACCGCCACAGCCGTCACGGCCTGTTCTGCCGCCAAGCAGAATGACAAGGTCGCCTGCCTCGGGGCGTTCACGGCGGACATTTTCCGCAGGTGCCGCCGCCACGACGGCGCCAATTTCCATGCGCTTAGCCGCGTAACCGGGGTGATAGAGGTCATCGACCTGTCCCGTAGCAAGACCAATCTGGTTGCCGTAGGAACTGTAGCCTGCCGCCGCCTTCGTCACAATCGTGCGCTGAGGCAGTTTGCCGGGCATGGTTTCTTCAATAGGCTTGGTCGGATCGGCCGCGCCTGTCACGCGCATTGCCGCGTAGACATACGAACGACCCGAAAGCGGATCGCGGGTCGCGCCGCCAATGCAGGTTGCCGCGCCGCCAAAGGGTTCAATTTCCGTCGGATGGTTGTGCGTTTCATTCTTAAACAGCAGCAGCCAATCCTCTTTGCCGTTTTCGGTGTCGACTTTAATTTTTACTGTGCAGGCATTGATCTCTTCGGACTCATCGAGCTTATTGAGTTTGCCGTTTGCGCGCAGATACTTCGCCGCGATCGTGCCGATGTCCATGAGGTTGATCGGCTTCGTTTTACCAAGTTCCTTACGCACAGCAAGATAGTCCTCATACGCCTTCTGCACCACAGGCGATTCAAATGTCGCCTCGTCAATCGTTGTGAGGAACGTCGTGTGGCGGCAGTGGTCGGACCAATATGTGTCGATCACGCGCAGTTCCGTGATGGTCGGATCGCGCTGTTCGGTACGGAAATAATAGCGGCAGAAGCGCAGATCGTCTGCATCCATCGCCAAGCCGTACTTGGCAATCATCGCCTCAATATCGGCCTCTTCCATTTTGCAGAAGCCATCAAGTGTTACCACACTCTGCGGAATATCATAGTCGGGCGTGAGGGTCTCGAATTTTTCCAGACTTGCCTCACGGCACTCAACAGGGTTGATGAGGTAACGGCGAATGGCCGCAAAATCATCTTCGGACAGTTCGCCTGCAAGCAGATACACCTTTGCCGTGCGAACGCGCGGACGGTCGCCCTGCGAGAGGAACTGGATGCACTGCGCGGCAGAGTCCGCACGCTGGTCAAACTGACCGGGAAGCGGCTCAACAGCCAGCACCGTGCCGTCAAATGCGGGAATTTCGGTGTAAGTATCGTCCAACTGCGGCTCGGACAGAACCGTGCCTACGCTGTAGGAAAACAGCGCCTCGTCAATACCCTCAACGTCATAGCGGTTGAGAATGCGCACCTGCTTGAGCCCCTGCAGGCGAAGCTGGGTGCAAAGCGCGGCCTTGAGGCTTTCTGCCTCCTGTGCCTGCGCGGGTTTCTTTTCTACATAAATACGATAGACCATTACAGGTTCTCCTTTGCCATAAGCGCACGTGCGCCAATGTCCTTGCGATAATGCGCCTTTTCAAACGAAATATGTTCTACCTGTGCATAGGCTTTTTTCACTGCGCCTTGCAGGCTGTCATCCGTACATGTCACACCCAGGACGCGTCCGCCTGCCGTTTTCAGGACGCCGTCTTCGAGTTTCGCGCCTGCGATGTAAACCTCGCCGTCAAGCTCCTGCTTCATCTCAATGGGGTATCCCGAGTTATACTTCTGCGGATAACCGCCCGATGCCATGATGACACAGCAGGCGTGCTTGTCCGAGAATCGAACATCGGCATTTTCAAGCGTGCCATCGTGCACCGCCTGCATCACCGTGAGCAGATCGCTCTCGAGAAGCGGCAGGACAACCTGCGTTTCAGGGTCACCGAAACGGCAGTTGTACTCAATGACCTTCGGACCATTCGGCGTAAGCATCAGACCAAAATACAAACAGCCCTTGAACGTTCTTCCCTCCTGCTCCATCGCACGGATGGTGGGGATGAAAATCGTTTCCATGCACTGCGCGGCAATCTCGTTCGTGTAATACGGGTTGGGCGCAATCGTGCCCATGCCGCCCGTGTTCAGACCCTCGTCGCCGTCAAGCGCGCGCTTGTGATCCATGGACGATATCATCGGAACAAGGCTCTTGCCGTCCGTGAAGGCAAGCACGGATACCTCAGGGCCTGTGAGGAATTCTTCGATGACCACGCGGCTGCCGCTGGCGCCGAAAATGCCCTCTTCCATCATGGCGCGCACAGCATCCTTTGCTTCGTCGCGCGTCTGCGCGATGATGACGCCCTTGCCGAGCGCAAGACCGTCCGCCTTAACAACGGTGGGGATCGGTGCAGTTTCCAAATACGCCAGTGCCGAAGCGGCATCGGTAAAGACGTCAAATGCCGCCGTGGGGATGCCGTATTTCTGCATCAGATTTTTCGAGAAAACCTTACTGCCTTCAATGATGGCAGCCGCCTTATTCGGGCCGAAGCACGGGATTCCCTTTTCCTCGAGCAGATCAACCGCGCCGAGCACCAAAGGGTCATCGGGCGCGACAACCGCAAAATCGATGCCCTCGCGCACAGCAAAGTCCGCAATGGCTTCAATTTCCGTTGCCTTGATGGAAACGCAAGTTGCGTCTGCGGCAATGCCGCCGTTGCCCGGCAGGGCAAAAATCTCTTTGACCTGCGGGTTCTTCTTCAAACTTTTGATAATGGCATGTTCGCGGCCACCGCCGCCGACAACCAATATTTTCATATCGGAACTCCTAATTATCAATGATGGAAAAGGCGCATACCCGTGAAGGACATCACGATACCGTAGCGGTTGCAGGTGTCGATAACATGATCGTCACGAATCGAGCCGCCCGGCTCTGCGATGTACTGCACGCCCGACTTTCTTGCGCGCTCGACGTTATCGCCAAACGGGAAGAATGCGTCCGAGCCGACCGTCACGCCCGACTGCGTGGCGATCCATGCCTTCTTCTCTTCGACGGTCAGCACTTCGGGCTTGACCTTGAACAGCGTCTGCCACACGCCGTCGCGCAGAACATCTTCATATTCATCGGACAGATACACATCGATGGTATTGCGGCGGCCGGGACGGCGGATGCCGTCAACGAACTGCAGACCCAGTACCTTCGGATGCTGGCGCAGATACCAGGTATCTGCCTTCTGACCTGCAAGACGCGTGCAATGGATTCTCGACTGCTGACCTGCGCCAACACCGATCGCCTGTCCGTTCTTGACATAGCAGACGGAGTTCGACTGCGTGTACTTGAGCGTGATAAGCGAGACGATCATATCGATCTTCGCCTGCTGGGGAAGTTCCTTGTTCTCGGTCACGATGTTCGACAGCAGTTCTTCGTCGATCTTGAAGTTGTTTCTGCCCT
>JAZUCN010000076.1:0-2954 GCA_045639205.1 Oscillospiraceae bacterium
TGCGCTTCTGCGATTCTTTGGCGTTGTGCGCGGCGGTAACCGCAGTTGGCTTGATTTCAGCTGGCTTCCGTTTAACATTCAGCCTGCAGAAATCTGCAAACTCTTTTTTATCATCATCCTCGCCAAAATCATGAGCGTCAAACAGAACAAGCTCTCATCGCCTCTGACTGTGGCGCAGATTGGCGGCATCACGCTGTTATTTGTCATTTCCATCATGTACTTCTCGTGGGACGATGGCATCGCTCTGAACTACGTGCTCATTTTCGCCATCATGGCGTTCACAGGCGGCGTCGGCGGCGTGTGGTTTTTGGCCGCCATCGGCGCTCTGCTCGTGCTCTCGCCCATCGTCTTTGCAAACCTCGACACCTATCAGCAGGAGCGTATTCTCGTACTGTTTGACCCGTCCATCGACCCGCAGGCAACTGGTATCCGCTGGCAGATGAACCGCAGTTTGCGGATGCTGAAAAACGGTGAGATGGCAGGCCGCGGTCTTTATAATGGTCCGATGGTACAGTCGGGCTCGCTGTCAGCTCAGCATACGGACTTTATCTTCTCCGCCGCAGGCGAAGAACTCGGCATGATTGGCTGCCTTGCCATTTTGCTGCTGCTGTCTGCTATCATTCTTCGCTGCGTGCACGTGGGCGTCAAATCGGAAAACTATATGAACCGCTTGATTTGCCTCGGCATTGCAGGTATGCTCACCTCGCAGATTGCCGTCAACGTCGGCATGTGCCTTGGCGTGTTCCCCGTCGTCGGCCTCACGCTTCCGTTCTTCTCGTATGGCGGCAGTTCCATCATTACCATGTATGCCGCTATGGGCGTTGTCTCCGGCATCCACATGCGCCCCGCACCCGATTCCAATGCAAGATATATCCGTCCAAAAATGTAAAACCGTGTCAAAAAAAGCCGCCGAATGTTCGGCGGCTTTTTTGCATATTCCTGCCAAAAAGGTGCAAACTACCTGCGACATCATTTGAGGAGGTAGTCTATTTGAACACCCGAAAACTCTCATTTTGCCGTTTGGCGGCATTGCTGGTCATTCTGCTTCTGTGCACGATTCCTGCCATGGCTCTCGACATCACCGTTGACCCCAACTGCACCTATTGCCTTTCTGAAACCGACTTCTTTGCATCCGACGGTGCGCTCGACGGCATCTATATCTCGTCCGTGCCCGCCTCATCTGCCTGCACCATCCGTTACGGCTCGCGCACCCTTCGCGCAGGCGATGTGCTCCCCACGAGCGCGCTGTCACAGGTCTATGTTTCTCCTGCATCGGGCAACTCTCTTGACGGCACGCTCACCTACTGCCCCATCGCAAACGGCACTGTAGATACCGCGCGCCAACTTCGCTTCTCATTCCTGCGCGGACAGAACAAAGCGCCCACCGCACTTGACTGCGAACTGGAAACGTATAAAAACATCGCAAATGAGGGCACTCTGAATGTCACAGACCCCGATGGCGACGCGCTCACCTTCACCATCACCGCCCAACCCAAGCGCGGCACAGTTGACCTGCGCGAAGACGGCACATTCACCTATACACCAAAGGAAAACAAGGTTGGCAAGGACAAGTTCACCTTCTATGCTGAAGACCCCGCGGGCAACCGCTCAGAGGAGGCTACGGTTTCCATCCGCATTCTCAAGCCGCTCGATGCGGCGCGCTATACCGACATGGCATCGCATGATGGCGAATACTACGCCATGTGGCTGAAAGAAACGGGCGCATATACGGGAAGCCAAATCGCGGGCAACCTCTGTTTCTGCCCCGATATGCCCATTTCGCGCGGCGAATTTCTCGTCATGGCGATGCAGGTCTTCTCCGCCCAGCCCGAGCAGGCGGCGCTGACGGCAGGTTTTACCGATGAACAGCAAATCCCTGACTGGATGCGTCCGTATGTGGTCTCAGCGCTTCGCACAGGCGTCATCGGCGGCTCTGCTTCGCAGGACGGGCTGTATTTCCACCCGACCGCTGAACTGACCCGCGCAGAAGCCGCCATCATTGTGCAGAATCTGGCGCAGATTCCGCAGGCGCACAGCGTCTTTGCGGGCGACGAAACCGTCCCTGTCTGGGCAAGAAGCGCGATGCAGTCGCTTGATGCCGTTGGTGTTTCGCTCGATGCCCCCTGGGACGGCAGTATGACGCGTATGGAAGCGGCGGAACTTCTTTACGATGCCCACTGCCTGCATTCACAGCCTGAAATTTAAGAAAGGAACCCCCGGTAAAACCGGGGGTTCCTTTTTTCATGCTTTTGTAATCTGTTTTGCCGCATCCAACATGCCGCCCGTCGGCACCTGTTCCATCTTGCCATCATCGCAGAGCGATGCCAGTTTCGGGTCGATCGGAAGGCGCGCGAGCACAGGAAGCGAGAATTCACGCGCAACCTCGTCGAGTTTACTCTTGCCGAACACTTCGATTTTCTTGCCGCAATCGGGGCATTCGAGATAACTGTAGTTCTCGACAAAGCCGCAAACGGGCACGTGCATCATCTGCGCCATGTTGACCGCCTTGCTCACGATCATCGACACCAGATCCTGCGGAGAGGTCACAATGACAACACCGCTGACAGGCAGCGACTGGAAGACCGTCAAGGGCACATCGCCCGTTCCGGGAGGCAGGTCGACGAACAGATAGTCCACATCGCCCCACAGAACATCCGTCCAGAACTGCTTGACCGCGCCTGCGACCACAGGACCGCGCCATACGACGGGGTCTGTTGCCGACGGCAGAAGCAGATTGATGGACATGACCTTGATGCCGCTTGCCGTTTCGCACGGCAAAATGCCGTCATCCGTGCCAAGCGCAGGCTCATGCAGGCCAAACGCGTGCGGAATGGACGGGCCCGTGATATCGGCATCGAGAATGCCGACCTTATAGCCCAAACTCTTTGTTGCCATCGCCAAAAGCGAGGTCACCGTGGACTTGCCCACGCCGCCCTTGCCGCTGACAACAGCGA
>JAZUCN010000077.1:0-1995 GCA_045639205.1 Oscillospiraceae bacterium
CGGTAGAGCTCCTCGGTGACATTGGTTGCCGAGGCGAGCAGACGCTGGTGCGAGTGGTTTTGAAATTCACAGCTTCGCAGGTGTACCGAAAGGCAGCTGCCTGCCTGCCCATCACGGCGCAGGCGCATGCCGACCGTTTCGCACAGGCTGAGCAGGACGGCGTATGCCATTTGTCGTGTGGTGACATCATATGGTGTGGTAAAGGAGTTGCCGTAGCCCTTGTTGACAGGAGCTTCCGCCTGCACATCGGAAAGACCGCGCCCGTTGGCATGCTGCCAAATGAGCTCGCCTTGCTTGCCAAATTTCTGCCGCAGGAAGGCAGGGTCAGTTTGCGCCAGCTGACCGATGGTACGGATGCCGAGAAGCGAGAGTTTTTTCTCGGGTGCCCTGCCGATCATGAACAACTCGCGCACGGGCAGTGGCCAGAGTTTGTCCGCAATTTCGTGAGGGAAAAGGGTGTGCACCTTGTCGGGTTTTTCAAAGTCGCCCGCCATTTTGGCGAGGAGTTTGTTCGACGAGATGCCAATGTTGACCGTGAAGCCGAGTTCGCGGCGGATGCGGTCTTTGATGCGCTCGGCGGCGAGCACAGGCGGGCCATACAGCGCGCGCGTGCCCGTCATATCCATCCACGCTTCGTCAATGGAAAACTGCTCGACCGCGGGTGAATACTCGCGCAAAAGCGCAATGAGTTTCTGCGAGGCGGTGACATAGAGTTCGTAATCCGGCTCTGCGACCACGAGGTTGGGGCATTTGTTCATTGCCATGCCGAGCGGCTCGCCCGTCTGGATGCCGAATTTTTTCGCGGGCGTGCTTTTGGCGAGGATGATGCTGTGGCGCGAGGCGCCTTTGGGTGCGATGACAGAGGGTACATCACGCAGGTCAAAACTCTCGCCAAGCACACTCACGCGGTAGGCGGCAGTCCAAGAAAGAAAGGCGCTGTTGACATCGATATGAAAAACAATCGGTTCAGCCATCAGTACAACTCCCGAAAAATCACCCACTTGTGCGAGTGGATGGTGTATTTAAGCTCATAGAGTTTCTCCGTGCCGTCGAGCACCGCACGGCACAGATAGACGAATGCCTCGATGCCGACATACTCCACGCGGCGGATATCCAAAATGTCACAGATATGCACCGTGTGCAGGGCGTGCCCGCTGTCTTCGAAGCGGAAACGCAGCGGCTGCAGTTCGCCGTCGGCATTGCAGCAGCAGATCATCTGCACCGGCAGGTTGTCACAGCGCATGCGCATCCCCTCCGATAATCGAATATTTGTTCTAATTATAAACGATGATCAAGAGAATTGCAACCACTATCGCAAAAATGGCGGTATTTGCCTTGACAGGCGTGGTACAATAATAGCACAAACCGCGCGAGGAGGTGAGCGTATTGGCCGCAGATACCATCAAGGTCGTAGCAAAAAATCAAAAAGCATGGCACGAGTATTTCATCGAGGAAAAATTCGAGGCAGGCATCGAACTTTCGGGCACGGAAGTCAAGTCCATCCGCGCTGGTACGCTGAGCCTGAAAGAGGCGTGGTGTCAGATCAAGGACGGACAGCTGATGATTCGGCAGATGCATATTGCGCCGTATGAGCAGGGCAATATTTTCAACAAAGACCCCCTGCGCCCGCGCAGACTTTTGATGCACAGGCGCGAGATTATCCGCCTGTTCGGCAAGGTCAAGCAGGATGGCTATTCGCTCGTTCCGCTCTCGGTCTATTTCCGTGGCTCGCTGGTCAAGGTGGAAATCGCACTGGCCAAGGGCAAAAAACTCTACGACAAACGTGACGACGCGGCAAAGAAGGACGCAAAGCGTCAAATCGATCGCGCAATGAAAGGACGGTAAACATATGGCAAATCCGATTATGACTCTCACGATGGAAAACGGCGGCAAGATCGTCTGCGAACTGTATCCGGAGAAAGCGCCGCAGAGCGTGCGCAACTTCATCAGCCTTGCAAACAAGGGCTTCTACAACGGTTTGATTTTCCACCGTGT
>JAZUCN010000078.1:0-2102 GCA_045639205.1 Oscillospiraceae bacterium
TCCTCCCAGTCAAACATCACAGGATACGAAAGTTCGTAGCCCTCCAACTGCTTGATCACAAATTCTGCCTCTTCAATTGCCTCTTCGACGTTAATGGCCTGCGAGAAGAAATACACGCCCACATCGAGCCCTGCCGCAATCGCGCCGTCCATATTCTGCACGAACATGGGGTCAAGCTCAATGTTGCCCTTCGTGTAGCCGCGATTTCCCACGCGGATGATAGCAAACGAAACGCCCGCGCGCTTGACCTTTTCCCAGTCAATTTCGCCCTGGTGGAACGATACATCCACACCCGAAACGGTCAGTTCTTTTCCTGTGTAGCCAACGTAACCATCAACCTCAAAGAACGCGTTCTTATCGTATGTATTGCGCGGCAAACCGAGAATGAATCCATCATCCTGCGTCGTCTGTTCTGCCTGTGTCTGCGCACTGCCAACTGTCGCCGACGAAGCGTAACTCGTCATGCTCCCGATGATTTTCACCACGCCCCACACGAGCGCTATCAGCGCCAGCACAGCAAACGCCAGCATCACGATGGTCTTGATTTTCTTGGGGCTTGTCTTCAGGCGCATAGCAAACTCCTTTTCGGCATTTGTCATACTATATCATATTTTGCGCTTCCCGCCAAGGTGCACCTGAAGCATTCTCAAAAAATTATTGTCTATTTTGGTCGCTTCATGTATAATAGGTAAAAATGGGCAGAATTTATACTTGAAGGAGGTCCTTTGTTATGAATGACCAGCAATTCGAGCAAAACGAATTTGAATATGAACGCGACGAGCAAATGTTAGAGGCGCGCCGCATGAAGCGCATGGCGCAGAAAAAGCGCAGAAAACAGCAGCAGCGCATCATCCTCGGCGTACTCGCGCTTGTGCTTGTGCTCCTCGTTGTGCTGATTGTGCGCGGCTGCACGAGCGCCGCGGCAGAACGCGAACAGGCAGAACTGCTCGCCCAGCAGGAATTGCTCGCCCAGCAAGAGCAGGAAGCACTCGCGCAGATCGTCCCCGATTCCGTTGCCACCATCGCGGCAGTCGGCGATATCATGATTTATGATGACCTGCTCGCCTCGGCAGAGCAAGACGGCGGCATCTACGATTTTACAAGCACCTTCTCCGCCATCTCGATGTACACCTCTGCAGCGGATCTCACGCTCGGTAACCTGGAGCTCAACTTCTGTGGCGAGCCCTACGGCGGCAAGCCCGACTTCCGCGCTCCCGACGCTTTGGCGCAGGCGCTCAAGGATATCGGCTTTGACATCCTGCAGACCGCCAATACCTACAGCATCCAGAACGGCATCTCGGGTCTGAACAGCACCATCAAAACGCTTCAGAACGTCGGCATCGACCATATCGGCACCTACGCCGCGGAAGATGACAAAACCGCAAACGGCGGTGTACTGTTAAAGACCGTCAACGGCATCAAAATTGCCTTTATTGCCTACACCAAGGGCCTGAACGCCCTCACGCTTCCGAGCGGCTCTGAATACGCGGTCGACCTTTTGTACAGCGACTACTATTCCGATTACGCCAAGGTCGCGCGCGAGGACATTCTCGCCTCGATTGAATCGGCAAAAGCACTCTCCCCCGACATCATTGTTGCGATGCTGCACTGGGGCAGTGAATACGATACCGAGATTACCGACACACAGGTGGAAATCACAGACCTGCTTCTGCTCAATGGCGTCGATGTCATCCTCGGCACGCACTCTCATGTAGTCGGCCCGATGCAGCACCTGCAGGTTACTACGCGCGATGGCGAACTCAATGATGCCTTCGTTGCCTACAGCCTCGGCAATTTCTACTCCAGCCAATCCCAGCCGTATTCCATGGAATCCGTGCTTCTGAATCTCGAGATTACCAAGGACGGCGAAACGGGCGAAACCAGCATCACAAGCGCAAAATACCTGCCCATTTATATCCTCAAGAACGAAACCGAGGAAGCCACCAACTTTGAGGTGCTCCCCATCCGTAGCGCCATCAACAGTGGTCTGTTCCCCGATCATAACGAAGCTATGACAGACGCACTTGCAAACCTGCGCTCCAATACCGCATCGGACTTCGACAGCGGTGAATAAAAACCAAAAGGCCGTGTCCAATGGACAC
>JAZUCN010000079.1:0-5753 GCA_045639205.1 Oscillospiraceae bacterium
CGTTTGCATCCTCGTTGATGATTTTTACACGGTTTTTCAAGTCGGACTGCTTTTTCTCACGGAGAGTCTGACAGCCTTCAGAATAGACCGCTTGATCTGTTTCGCGTATCATTTTTGTGCGGATACCGCAAAGGTGCATCAAATCGCGTGTGCGCAGTGCGATAGCGAGGTTGATGTTACTCTCGCGCACACCATCGGCCGTTGACGCTCCGCCGTCCTCTCCCCCGTGGCCTGCATCGATGATGATGCAAGGCGGTCGGCCAGATAACTGCGCGGCAGAAATCGATGCAAAACCGCGGCTGAGAAAAACTGTGCAGGAATAAACAACGGAAATGATTATCAGGATGCATACAGCACGATCGTTTGCTTTGCTCATACACTCACCTCATGAAACAGTATGAGCTTTTTAAACATTATAGCACAGGCTTGATTGTTTGCAAAGTGATGTTCAAACAGCGGTTCGATTGACCGTAATCATAATCTGAAATTACGCCTGCAAAGGTTATTCACATTATCCACAGGTTTATCCACACGGCAAAAGCGTTGCTGTTTCAAGGAAAACTCAAAAAATGGTTTTAATAGGAAAACGCGCAATTGAAGTTCTTTTAGACAATGCATTGTGATTTTGTTGACATAACGCAATTATGCAAGAAAAACAACAGAAAACATTATTCTTTAAACCGTGACAAAGTGCGAATTTTTACAAAAAAACACCCGACGCAAGGCATCGGGTGTTGTCAGTTATCCGAGTTCGACGGAGCGGGTTGCAAATGCATTGAGGTCCTGACCTGCGCTATTTCCCGCGAGGTATTCATAGTAGCCCTGCGCGCCGATCATTGCACCGTTATCGCCGCAAAGAGACAGTGGCGGCGTATAGAGCGCAATCCCCTTCCCTGCGCATGCGGCTTCAAAATCTCTGCGGATGCGCGAGTTTGCCGCAACGCCGCCTGCGATGGCGAGTTTGCGGTAACCCGTCAGCTGTAATGCCTGCATGGTGCGAGGCACAAGGGTATCGCTGACGGTGCGAGCGAAGCTTGCGCACAGCGAGGGAACATCAAGCTCCTCCCCTTTTTGCTGTGCGTTATGGATGAGGTTGATGGCGGCGGTTTTCAAACCAGAGAAGGACATATCGAGCGGATTGCCGTCAATATGGCTGTGAGGCAGGGGGTACTTTTGGTCATCGCCCTGCTGTGCCGCGCGGTCAAGTGCCGCGCCACCGGGATACGGCATTGAGAGCACGCGCGCAACCTTATCGAAGCATTCACCCGCGGCATCATCGCGCGTAGTACCGATAATTTTAAAGGTTGTGTAATCCTGCACATCGACAATCAACGTATGGCCGCCAGAGACGACCAAACAGATAAATGGCGGCTCAAGGTCAGGATAAGCAAGATAATTGGCGGCAATATGCCCGCGGATATGATGGACGGGAATGAGCGGCACATCAAGAGAGAATGCGGCCGCTTTTGCAAAATTGACGCCGACAAGCACCGCGCCGATCAGACCAGGTGCGTAGGTTACGGCAACGGCATCGATATCGCTTCTTGTGAGGTTTGCGGTATCGAGTGCGCGGTCAGCCAGGGCATAAATCGCCTCAATGTGTTTTCTCGATGCGATTTCGGGCACGACACCGCCGTATTCACGGTGCAGGGCTACCTGTGAGGCGATGCAATCGGCAAGGACTTCTCTACCGTCTTTGACGATGGCAACCGCGGTTTCGTCGCAGGAGGATTCTACGGCGAGGATGTTCATAGTGTCCACTCCTTTTTGAGGATGATAGCATCCTCGGTGGGATGAAAATAGTAGTTTTTGCGCAAACCGATTTGCTCAAAGCCGAGCGAAGCGTAGAGCGCCTTGGCAGGCTCGTTTGAAGCGCGGACTTCAAGCAGCAAGGCGCGGACGCCTTTATTCTCGAGCGCTGCTTGTAACGACGTGACAAGCGAGCGTGCAATCCCCTGCCGTCTTGCAGATTTGCTGACAGCGAGGTTCATCATATCGGCTTCGTCTGCGGCAATCTGGCTTCCGACATAACCGAGAAGCGTGTCATTATGCATGGCGACAAGCCAAAGGCTGTATTCATTTTGCAGTTCGGAAGCAACGGAGTTTTCGCTCCATGGGTCGGAAAAGCAATCGCGCTCCATCTGCGCGATGGCGGGGACATGCGACTTGTCCATGGGGATGATTTGATAATCCATCATTTTGCCTCGTACCAACTCGCACCGCTCTTTGCCTCAGCAACAAGAGGCACAGAGAGTGTCGCGGCTTTTTGCATTTCTTCGGTGACGATTTTCATGACCTGTGGCGCTTCATGCATCGGGCATTCGACAATCAGTTCATCGTGCACCTGCAGAAGCAGTTTCGCGCGCAGTTTCTTTGACTTCAGAGCATCGCTGACGCGAATCATGGCGATTTTGATGATATCGGCGGCCGTTCCCTGGATGGGAGAATTGAGCGCCACGCGCTCGCCAAAGGCGCGCAGGTTAAAGTTACTGGATTTAAGTTCGGGAAGTTCACGGCGGCGAGCATAGAGCGTTGATACATAGCCGTCAGCCTTCGCCTGGTCAACGATGCGGTGCATATAATCGCGTACGCCGGAGAAATTAGCAAGATAGTTTTCGATATATTCCTTTGCCTGATAGCGGCTGACGCCGATATCCTCGGCAAGCGAGAATTCAGAAATACCGTAGACGATGCCAAAGTTGACCGCCTTGGCATTGCGGCGCATGAGAGGCGTGACCGATTCGGGCTCGACCCCAAAGACCTGTGCGGCGGTTGCCGTGTGGATATCTGTGCCCGACAAAAAAGCCTCACGCATACGGCTGTCGTCTGCGATATGCGCCAGTACGCGCAGCTCAATTTGGCTGTAATCCGCGTCAATGAGCACGCAGCCGTCTGCGGGGATGAACATTTTTCGGATTTCACTGCCGAGTTCTGTGCGCACGGGGATGTTTTGCAGGTTGGGATTGGTCGACGAGAGTCTTCCCGTGGCGGTGACCATATTCTGAAAACTCGTGTGGATGCGGCCATCGTCCGCAATTTGCTTTAAAAGTCCGTCGGCATAGGTCGACTTGAGTTTTGTCAGCATGCGGTAATCGAGAATAGCATCAACTACAGGGTGTTTTGCGCGCAGTTTCTCGAGGACGTCTGCGTTGGTCGAATAGCCGCTCTTTGTCTTTTTCACGGGCGGAAGGCCGAGTTTTTCAAAGAGAATTTCGCCGAGTTGTTTCGGAGAGTTGATATTGAACTCCTCCCCTGCAGCCTCATAAATTAGCATCTGCGAAGCATCGATGCGTTCCTGGAGCATCGTCCCGAAGGAAAGCAGTGCGAACTGGTCAACGAGGATGCCTTCGACCTCTATCTGGGCAAGGACTCTGCAGAGCGGAAGTTCAATTTCAAAATAGAGTTTCTGCAGGTCATACTGCTCCATCTGCGCAAGAAGCGGCTGATGCAGAGCAGTGATAGCAGCAAGTTGCCTGGAAAGTGCATCGAAGCCGTCATCTGTGGGAAGTTCTGCGCCAAGATAGGACACGCAGAGGCGCGAAAGGTCATAACTGCCCTGCGTGGGGTCTATGACATAGCCTGCAAGCGCAGTGTCAAAGACAAAGCCATCGGCAGGAAGTCCGCGTGTGAGAAGTCTGCGAGAGAGTTCTTTGACATCGTGTGCGCGTTTGCTGATTTTGTTCGAGAAAAGTTCCTGCAGGAAACCGTCAAAGCAAAGCGGAAGATTGTCACAGGCAAACCATGCCATCTGCGTGCCATCATCAACGCCAACGGCATCGAAATCGCCGCGGACGAGGACACTCACAGCCTCGCAGGAAGCATAGTGGCTGAGAAGTGCTTCGGCATCTGTGCGTGTGGTGATGGTTTGATACTCACGTGTTTGCAGACCCTCGGCAGTTGGTGCGGCTTGCGTCGGACGCAGATGGTAGCGGTCGATGAGTTTGATGAACTCAAGTTTTAAGAACAAATCATAGAGCGCAGGAACATTGAATTCTCGCACAAGGTTTTCTTCAAGCGTAAAATCAATGGGCGCATCACAGCGAATGGTGGCAAGCTCATACGATAAGAACGCGTTGTCGCGGTCGGATTCAAGTTTGGCACGCAGATTCGGCTTGATGGCATCGAGATGATCATAGACACCCTGCAGACTGCCGTAATCGAGCAGTAACTGCGTTGCGGTTTTCGGGCCGACACCAGCGACACCGGGAATGTTATCGGAACTGTCCCCCATCAGACCCTTGAGGTCTACCATTTTTTTCGGCTCGAAGCCGTATTCAGAAGTGAAGGTCTGCGGGTCATAAAGCGTGGAGATGGTCTGCCCTGCTTTGCTCGAGACGAGCTTGACATGGACATGTTCGTCTACCAGTTGCAGGCTGTCGCGGTCGCCGGTGACGATGACGCAGTCCCAGCCGCTATCTGCACATTTGACGCCGACGGTGCCGAGAATATCATCCGCTTCCCAACCCTCAAGCGCGTACATCGGGATATTCATCGCGGCGAGGACTTCTTTAAGATACGGCATCTGCATGGCAAGCTCATCGGGCATGCCATGACGCGTTGCCTTATAAGCATCATAGCGCAGGTGGCGGAAGGTCGGTGCGCGCAGGTCGAACGCAACGCAAAGCGCGTCGGGCTTTTCTTCGTTGCGGAGTTTTTCCAGAATATTCAGAAAGCCAAAAATGGCGTTTGTGTAGATGCCCTCTTTGGTCGTGAGCAAACGCACACCATAGTAGGCGCGGTTTACGATGCTGTTGCCGTCCAAAATCATCAGTTTCATAGAAAAACTCCCTTCAATTAAGAGTAGTTTACCACAAAATGAAGCCGCTTTCAACGAAGAAAGCGGCTTCAGAAGATATTTACTTATACGCGCTTCCAGCTGACACCGCCGGCGATATCAGTCAGTTCGATACCCATGGCTTTGAGTTCATCGCGCAGGGCGTCTGCCTTGGCGAAGTCTTTGGCCTTCTTTGCCTCATAACGAGCCTGCAGAAGTTCTGTGACCTTGGCATCTTCTTCCCCGGATTCGGAGATGATGTTGTAACTTCCGCCCGTCTGTGCGGCCTTTGCGGCCTTCTCGCGCACAACAGCCGCCTTCTTCAAAAGGTCGAGCGAGAGCACGCGGTCAAAATCGTCGAGCAGATAGAGCTTCGTTGCGTCGTTGGTCTGATACTTCATGACATCATAAAGCGCAGTGATGGCAAGAGAAGTGTTGAGGTCGTTGCCAAGTGCCTTATGGTAGCGCTCTTTAAGAGCTGTGACGGCATCGTTGTCGATGGGCTCATCCGAGGGCTTGAGAGCGGCGATCTTAGCAATCAGTTTCTGATAGGTCAGCGCCGCGTTGTCAAGGTTTTCCCACGAGAAGACGAGGCTCTTGCGGTAGTGGCTCTGCAAGCAGAACAGGCGGTATGCCAAGGGGTCATAGCCCTTTTCTTCAAGCAGGGAGACCGTGAGGAACTCGCCCTTGGACTTCGACATCTTACCCGAATTGGTGTTCAGGTGCATGACATGCATCCAGTAATTGCACCATTTATGACCGAGGAAGGATTCAGACTGGGCAATCTCGTTGGTATGATGCGGGAAGGCATTGTCGATGCCGCCGCAGTGGATGTCGAGGTCTTCGCCGAGGTGTTTCATGGAAATGCCCGAGCACTCGATATGCCAGCCGGGATAGCCGACGCCCCAGGGAGAATCCCACTTGGGCGCCTGGTCCTCGAATTTTGATTTCGTGAACCACAGGACGAAGTCATTGCGAT
>JAZUCN010000080.1:0-2582 GCA_045639205.1 Oscillospiraceae bacterium
CAATCGCGCAGGCATACAGCGGCACAGCATCGTCTCCGGGAGCAGCATCAATAACCTGCAAAACATCTCCCTTGCGCTCGCCGACGACCTTGATGCGGAAATTGCTGATGCGAAGAAGTCGCGCGAGTTTTCGCACAACAAAATACGGAAGATGCACTTGGCTGCAGCCAAGCTCCGCCTGCACCCCGCGAATCACGCGCTCGGTGTCGGGCATGGTGTCATCCAATGTCGGCTCGTCGAGCTGCACCACAACTTCGACAAAATCATCGACAAACGCGATGCCTGCCGCACGCACATCCGCCTGCAGTTTTTCAAACACCGCGACCTCTTCTTTTGACGAAAGGTCCGCCGTTTTCATGCGGCTCTGATAAGCAGAGGCAATATCGGGCACGAGAACCGTCACATCGGAGATAACCTTGCTCGCGCAACTCAGCCGCCAGCCATCGGCATATTCCTCGTGGGAAATATGTCCCGTTTTGGGGCTGTCGAGTTCGCCGTCGAGCAGTTTTACCTTGCACTTGCCGCACGAGCCGTTACCCGAGCACGGTGCGTCAATCGCCACATTGGAACTGCGCGCCACATCGAGCAATGTCGCGTCGGGCGCGGCAAACGCCTTGACTTCCTGTTCGGAATTTTCAAATCGGAAAATAACCTGATACATACGCTTCTTCCTTTCTCTATATGCGCCGAAAACAAGCGGATACCAACAGCAGATGCGGGCATCCGCTTATCTTCGCCGCAAGAAAAGGGAGGGCTTTCGCCCTCCCCTTTTATGCCGAGTGCCAAGCACTCTTATCATATTACATCAGAGGCTCCATTGCAAGCACGGGATGATTCTTCTCCGTCAGGAAGTTGACCAGTTCATCGCAATCGGTGCAGATGGTCTCGTCAGCGACCATGTCGGTAAAGTTGTCAATGCCGTACAGTTCCTTCGCCGTCTTGTTCAGACGCTCTGCAACATCGTCTTTGAGTTCCTTCGGCATCCAAACGATACGCTCGATGCCGCCCTCAGCGGAGATGAACTTCTTGGAACTGATGAAGTGACGGCCGTGACCCATGTAACCCGGGGTCTGCACGCCGCCGCCGGTGCACGATGCCAGTTCGCCGAAGGTCATGCCGGCAGGCGTCATGCCCTTGTACTCGCGGTTGACAACGATGACGCCATTGGATGCAGGCTCAATGCCGCAGATGCATTCGAAGCAGCCGCAGGAGGTCATCGGGTCTTCGAGAATCGAGTACAGCGTGACGGATTCGACCGCGCCATGGGTTGCTTCCTGGATGGCGGTGTCGACCGTGCCGTAGCGACCGGTGCGCTCGTCCACGCAGTCCTCTTTCATGATCGGCTGGGACGGGCCGTTGGGGTTGAGTTCGTATGTAGCCTTTGCATCGAGCCACGAAACCGCGCCGCAAAGGCCAAGGCGTGCGGGGGTAACCACGCAGCAGTGTGCAGGTGCAGAGGACTGGCACAGGATGCAGGTGTAGGAGCGGTCAACAGACTCGTCGGTCATCGAAGCCATGCGGTCATCGCGCATGTTGTAGCGCGGCATCGCCTGCTCGTTGAGAATGGCAGTTGCCTTGGCAGGATCGGTCACGAGCGTAATCTGGCACTTATCGACAACAGCGTCGAATTCGTCCATGATCATGTGATACAGAACCTCGCCAAAGTGCTTCATGCGAAGACCCTTTTCAAAGGCATCGTTCGAAACGCGGATGCGGAACTGATTTCTCTGACCGGTGTGCATGACACCTTCCATGTAGTTAAACCATGCATGGATTTTGCGCTCGATAACAGACTCAAAGTCTGCCTGCATCTTCTTGCCGGCAACCTCGATGAGGGTAGCCAGGGCAAAGTCCGTGCCGCCTGCATCGATATCGGGACCGTCCACGGTAATCTTGTGATCTTCCACCTCAGCGGCATCTTTCATGATGACCAGCTCGCAGGTGGTGTTCTTCGAGGACCAGAATTCAACCTTCATATCCGCCTTGCGGATGATTTCGCCTTCAAATGCGGCGGCAAACGCAACAGGGATGGGCAGTTCCTTGGACTTAATCTTAATGCCGCGAAGCTCGAGCGACTTCTTGACCGTATCGAGGTGGTCGCAGACGGACTCGAGCGCGCCGGGTACCTGATTTTCGCCCAGGTCAATGTCAACAACAACGGGGAATCCGAGGGCGATTGCGCCTGCGCCTGCGGAAACGACAACTGCGTCGATCGCACCAAAGGTGTTGACGAATGCAGGCACACGGTTCTTCGTGTAATCAAGAAGACCTGCCAAATCGCCCGGCTGTACGTTGCCGAAAATCAGCGCCGCGCGAACAGCAACGGTGACAACATGGATGACGGAAGTCACATCATGACCCAGCGGAATCACGCGGAATTCCAGACCCATCTTCACGCCTGCATCGGCACACTGCTCGATGACATCGCCAACGAGGAAGGTCATGATGCCCTTGGACTGATAGTCCTTGACCACGTTGGCCACATCGGCAGCATTATCCGCCTTGCCCAGCACAACAGCCACGCCGGGAATATCGCCGGTGACCAGCGGAACACCCAGAGAACGGATGATGGGATCGGGCAC
>JAZUCN010000081.1:0-3332 GCA_045639205.1 Oscillospiraceae bacterium
TCTGCGAGAAATCCGCGGTATGCGCAGCAAGGAAAAAAGTAGGGAAAAGCCAAATAGATACTGCCGTCAGCATCGCGGCAAATGCGCCCTGCAAAAATTTGCAGAGAAGATAGCGTGATGTGTCAACTTGTGTGCTGTCAAACAGCGCCTGCGTCTGCGCATAGACCCCAAGACCTCCGAAGCCTGCAAAGAACGATGCAAGACAGAAAATCGCCATGCGCGGCAGATTGCTCTGTGAGAGCATCTCGATGCCGCCGCTTAACTCAAGCAGACCAGCAAGCAGCATTTGCAGTACCTGCGGCAAATCTTTGAGCAGATGCAAAATCAGCAAAGTCAGCACGCGGAATGTGACAACGAACATGCAGACCAGTAGCGCGGATTGTCCCGCTCCTTTCACCGCGGCGGTAAATGCGGCTGAAAAAGAGGGCGTGCGCACAGCATTGTTTTGTACGCCGTTATCCCGAGGCGCCGTTTTGGGACGAAGCAGAATGCCGACAAGTATGGCGCTTGCCGCGTGAATGAGATATAAGGAGAGCCCGATTTTGGTACTCCCAAACAACCCTACGCCAATGACGCCAAAAAGGAAGGCAGGTCCGCAGTTGTTGCAAAATTGTAATAGATACGATGCCTGTGTGCGCGTGACTTGTCCGCTTTCGCAAAGAGATGCAATTGTCTGCGCGCCTGTTGGATAACCGCCAATCAGCCCGAGCACAAGCGCGCTTGCACCTGTGCCGTTGTCGTGAAACAGCGGCCTCATGAGGGGCCTTGTCAATCTGGCAAGATTCTCGGACAGCCCGGCCTGACACAAAAGATTTGCGCAAACAAAGAATGGAAACAGGGCAGGAAGGAGCGTCTTTCCGCAAAGAGAGAGCCCAGAAACAACAGCCTCCGAGGTCAGCTTCGGCAGGCATAACAGCGCAAGCGCCCACGCTGTAAGCGCGAGAAAAATCAGCAAATCGAATATTCTGCGTTTCATCCCATCACCTCATGGACAATCTATGCACAGTGGGAAAGATTTAAGCCCCGCGGCATAAAGATAAAACGAAATGAGGTGATAAGAGTGCAGGATATTCACGGGATTTTGAGCAAAGCCGCACAAACCATGGATTTGCCCTCGGATGCGATTTCGCCCGACTCATGCATCACACTGACGGGCAGGCATGAATGTAAGCTTGAAGGGCATACAGGCATCCGCGTTTATGAGCATAACGAGATTGTCGTTGGCTTGAAAAGAGGCGAGGTGTCCGTGCGCGGGCGCGACCTGCAGGTGCGTCTGATGCACCGCGACAGACTGATTTTGACAGGAGAAATTACGGAGCTTTCCTTTTTGGGAGGGCAGGGGTAATGTGGAAAATTCTCTTCTTTTTTCTTCGGTCCTGCCGCGTCCGTCTGACAGGCGCAAGCCCAGAGTGGGCATTGAATGAATTTTCGGAGCGACGAATTTTGTTCCGCGAAATTCGTCGCATGGATGCACTGACAATCGAATTGCGAATCAGAAGGAAGGATTTGCCCAGTGCGATGCTGGCGGCACAGCGCGCGATGTGCGATTTGGATATTGTGCAACCACTGGGCTTTTTTGCGCTGTTTTTTGGCCTGAAAAAGCGGCCCGTGCTCTTGTTTTTCACGATTTTAACGATTTTTATCGCTATATTTTTGCCGAAATTTGTGTGGTTCTATGAGGTTACAGGCAACGAGAGAATCCCAACACAGCAAATCATTCGCGAACTCGATGCGATTGGCGTCGGCTTTGGAACCTACGGACCAACCATCAAACCGCAAATGGTCAAGACGAGAATGATGCTCCGCATTCCTGAAATCGAGTGGCTGACCGTCACGCAGAATGGCGCCTGTGCGCAGGTCGTTGTGCGCGAAAGGGAAGAAAAAGAACCGATTTTAGACCGCAAAACGCCGCAGGATGTGATTGCCTCGCGTGCAGGACTTCTCACGCGCGTAGAAATTTTTGAGGGCAATGTCCTTTGTCAGGTTGGAGACCCTGTTGCAGCAGGAGAACTGCTCGTCAGCGCCTACACGGATTTGGGCTATAAAACGCAGGTGAGCAGTGCAAGTGCAGAAATTTACGCCAATACATGGTATAAACTGTGCACCGTAATGCCCGAAACCAATCTGCAGAAAATACCTACAATGAGAACGAAAACGGCCCTTAGCCTGATTCTCGGAAGAAAACGCATGAATATTTACGGAAACAGTGGAATTTCTGACCCTGAATGTGATAAAATGACTACGTATCGGGAGTTTTCACTCCCAGGTGGCTTTTACCTGCCTGTAACTCTTGAAATTACCCGCCTTACGGATTATGATACAAGAGAAATTACTGCAAACAGTACACAGGCGCGGCAGTTACTGGAAAGCACCGCAAATGTGAGTGTCACAGAGCAAATGATTGCAGGTTCTGTGCGCACCGCGCGCCACAATATGAAGCAGGAAAAAGGCTTGTTCTGGCTGTATTCCACCATGGAATGCGAGGAAATGATTGCCAGAATGGTACCTGCGCAAATGTTAAAGGAAGTTGAAACGGATGACAGAACGGACCATTAACGCAGAGCGTGTTGAATGCCTCATTGAAGCTTTCGGCTCGTTTGACGAGAATATCCGCAAGATCGAAAACGCCTTTGGTGTGCATATCATCAATCGCGGCACGGAGATTAAAATCCAGGGCGATGAAGAGTCGGCTGACAAGGGTGCCCGCGCCATGGAAGCGCTGCTGTCGCTTGCGGCAAAAGGCGAGGCAATCGATGAGCAGAAGGTGCGCTACCTGATTACGCTCGTCAATACGGGCAATGAAGACCAGGTCAGTCAAATTGCCAAGGATGTTGTCTGCGTGAGCGCAAAGGGAAGACCCATCAAGGCAAAGACCATCGGTCAGCAGAAATACCTCAAAGCAATTGAGAAGAATACTATTACCATCGGTGTTGGCCCTGCAGGTACGGGTAAGACCTACCTCGCTGTGGCTGAAGCCGTCGCGGCATTCCGCGCGAAAACCGTCAACCGTATCATCTTAACAAGACCCGCTGTCGAAGCAGGCGAGCGCCTTGGTTTCCTGCCGGGTGATTTGCAGAATAAGGTCGACCCGTATCTGCGCCCGCTCTATGACGCGCTGTTTGACATGCTCGGCCCTGAAACCTACAACAAATATTTAGAGCGAGGCAATATTGAGGTTGCGCCACTTGCCTATATGCGCGGCAGAACACTTGATGACAGTTTTATCATCCTCGATGAAGCGCAGAACACCACGCGCGAGCAGATGAAGATGTTCCTCACGCGCCTTGGTTTTGGTTCGAAAATCGTCATCACGGGTGACGTCACGCAGATTG
>JAZUCN010000082.1:0-2397 GCA_045639205.1 Oscillospiraceae bacterium
TTCTTTGATGCATTCATTATAGCATACGACCGTTTTTGGCACAAGGAAAATCGGACGGTCTGCTTTTTGCGTTAAAACATCAACTGCACCAAGAGCATGTTGCACAGAGTTCCTGCGACGATGCTGATGAGCGTGTTGCGCTTCCAGAGGTAACTAACAGCGACAACGAGGCACGAGAGCAGTGCGGGCAGATATTCTCCAGTACTTGTAAAACGGACATCTTTCAGACAGTAGACCACCAGCATACCCATGATGGCAGCAGGAAGAAGTCTGCCCAGATGCTCAATGAACTTCGGCACAGCGCGCTTTGCGCCAAACAGCATAAACGGCAGAAAACGAAGAAGTGCCGTGATGAGCGCGATGAGCGCAACGGCAAGCAGGGTGCGAGAATCAGTCATGGCGAACACCCTCCTTCTGCAGGCAAAGAAGCAGCGTGATCAGAAGCATCGTCGGTATCAGGAACCGCTCGCTTCCGAAAACGAGCAGGCAGAGAACCGACACCAAAACGCCGATGATGGCAGGGCGGTGCGCCTTTTCACTGAGCCACTGCTCTAAAAATACGGTCACAAACAGCGCTGTCAGGGCAAAGTCAATGCCTTCACTGTTAAACTTCACCACAGAGCCGATTACCGCGCCCAGCACTGAACCGATGACCCAGTAGGCATGGTCGAGAGCGGATACGAAGAAATAATAGTTGTTCTTCTGCGCGGGAGGTATCCGCGCGTCATCATGGCAGAGCAGGCAGTAGGTCTCGTCCGTCAAAGAGAAAATCAGATACGGCTTGCGCTTTCCCACATGCTGATATTTTTCCAGCATGCTGATGCCGTAGAACAGATGGCGGAAATTGACCATCAGCGTGGTCAAGCCAACCGTGACGAGTGAAGCGCCGCTTGTCAAAAGACCCACCGCGACATATTGCATCGAGCCTGCGTAGATGAGAAAACTCATGATAAACGCAAGGAAAATGCTGTAGCCGTTGGCGCGCAGGATGATGCCGAAGCCAAAGCCGAGCACGAGATATCCCGTCATGACGGGGAGGGTAGCAATAAATGCTTGCTTGAAGGTGTTTCGCATAGGGATTTCTTCTTTCATATGTGCGTGAGAATAGAAAAGTGGCTTGAAACCACAGGTTTCAAGCCACTATGAAGCCAAAAGGTGAGGCTTACAGCTCGTTCTTGTAGATTTCCTTGAAGTACTTGTAGGTATCGACCTTCAGTTCACCGCAGGCGGCCTCATCGCAGGCGATGATGGCATCGGGATGCATCTGCAGAGCGCTGATGGTCCATGCATGGTCAACGCCGCCTTCTACGCAATGACGCAGAGCGCGTGCCTTGGCGTGGCCGTTGATGACGAGCAGAACCTGCTTCGAATCGCAGACTGTGCCGACGCCGACAGACAGAGCGGTCTTGGGAACCTTGTTCGGGGCATTGTCAAAGAAGCGGGAGTTGACGATGAGCGTATCTTCGGTCAGCGCGCGCACGCCCGTGCGAGAGACGAGGGAAGTAAACGGCTCGTTGAAGGCAATATGGCCGTCGACGCCGCTGCCACCAAGGAACAGGTCGATGCCGCCGTAGGAAGCAATCTTGTCCTCATAGCGCTTGCACTCGGCTTCGAGGTCTTCTGCCATGCCGTTGAGAATGTTGACGTTCTCTGCGGGGATATCAATGTGGTTAAAGAAATTATCGTGCATGAAGTACCAGTAGCTCTGGTCATGCTCACGGGGAAGACCGACGTCCTCGTCCATGTTGAAGGTTACAACATTTTTGAAGCTGACGGCGCCTGCCTTATTCATTTCAATCAGTTTTTTATAAGTGCCGAGGGGGGAGGAGCCGGTCGGAAGACCCAGCACAAAAGGACGATTCTCCTTGTGGTTGTTAATTGCATCGGCAATGTGCTGTGCGGCCCATGCGCTCATTTCATTGTAGTCGTTTTTAATAATGAGTTTCACTTGTTATCACTCTCCAAAATTGATTACAGCGCATATCGGTGTACTGCAAATTTATTATACAACTTTTTGGCCATTTGTAAATAATTCACGGAAAAAATTTTTAACAAATTTTAAGAATTTGTTTCGTTTGCCGCGAAAAGGCGGGGGAAAAGGCGAAAATTGACAGCAGAAAGTACTTACAGGTGCAGCACACGCGCGGCGGTTTTGCTGGCAATCTGCTCGAACTGTGCGCCTGTCAGTTTCAGCTGCATGAACCGCTCTACCTCCTGCACCGGGTCCCAAAGCGGATAGTCCGAGCCAAAGGCCAGACGCTCAGCGCCGTAACGGTTAATAAAGCTTTCCGGAACGCCCGGCTCCATGAGCATCAGAGAGCTGGAAATGTCAAAGACACAGTCGGTGTCTTTTAACAGCTCATACGCCGTTTCGTACATGGAGTAGCCGCCGAAGTG
>JAZUCN010000083.1:0-3032 GCA_045639205.1 Oscillospiraceae bacterium
GAGGTGAGGAACAGTACCTGCGCCTGCGGCTCGGTGTAAGTTTCGGTAAGACTCTCAAAAACTTCGGTTGCAAAGACCGCGTCTTCGGTCGTGATGCACACGCGCGAGCCGTACGCGGCTACTGCGGGGTCAGACGAGCCGAAACAGATGCGGATGGGGTAGCCAAGCAGTCCGTCTGCAATAGACTTTGCACATTCGGCAACCGCCTGCTCTCGCGTGATTTCCTGTTTCCAGACAATGCGTTCGCTGTCGGGGAAGTAGAAATCATCAAACAGCACCTCGTCAAAGCCGAGTCCGCTCAGTTCCATCGCAATCGCGGTAAGATAACCCTGCACATCGGCATTGTACGGATTGAGCCAGTAGCAAAGCTGCTCGCCCTCCCAAAGCGCGCCGCTGGAGAGCGGAAGCGCCTGGTTGTGATGCTCGAGCGCATAACGCTGGTCCGAAAAAGCGGAAAACCGCGCAATCACAGTCACATCGTTATCTTCCGTCAGTTCCTTGATGAGCCAGTCGACCTGCTTGGGGTCAACGGCGGAAGCAAGCGGCGCATCGGTGAGTTCCGTAGAGTAGTAATAATTGCCGAAAATACTCTTGACATCAATGATGAGCGCGTTGTAGTCATCGTTTTTGTAGAGTTCCTGACGGACTTTGTCCACACCGCCCGCGAGCATGCCCGTTGAAATATAGTAGCCATGCAGAGAAGGTGCAGTTGTAATGTCGGTCGGCTGCTGGGCGCCTGTCTGCACAATGGTTTCAAACGGATACATCGCAGGGTCTCGCGGCACAAGGTCTTCGCCTGTGGCGGTGATTTTCTGCGTGTAGTCAAGCTTCGCGCCGTCAGGTCCGTAGGTAATAAAGCGCTGCAGATAGATAAACCGCGTAATATAAAGCGTGGCGATCAGCAAAAGCACGATGCCGAGGATCAGCAAAATCCGCTTCCCCAAACGCTTGTTTCTGTAGGAAAAAATACGCAATTTCAGTTCCTCATTTCTTACGGCAGAATTGCCGTGATGCGACGCCAGTCCTCCTGCTCGTCAACAGAAATAATTTTCATGCCCGCGTTCTCAATGGCGGCTTTGACCTCATCCAGGCGCACATCGAGAATGCCCGAGCAGATAAACGTGCCATCGGGGCTTAAGAACTTCGGCACAACAGGAGAGAGCGGAATGATAACATCGGCCACAATATTTGCAAGCACAATATCGTAATTTCCGCCAAGCACGCCAAACATCTCGCCGTCGCCAATCACATCGCCTGTGATGGCCGTGAAGCGGTCGTCATAGAGCTTGTTGATGGCGGCGTTTTCACGCGCGATGTCTTCAGCCTTCGGGTCAATATCTACGCCAACAGCAGATTTTGCGCCAAGCAGAAGCGCGGTGATGGAGAGGATGCCGCTGCCGCTTCCAAGGTCGAGCACGCGCTCGCCGCCGCGAATCGTGCGTTCAAGTTCGCGCATGCACATCTGCGTCGATGCATGCGCGCCGGTGCCAAAAATCATGCCCGGGTCAAGCAGAACGCTGATACGGTTTTCGGGGTTTTCGGGTGTGAGCCATTGGGGTACAACGAGAAGTTTTTCGCCAATGGGAAGCGGCTGATAATACTGCTTCCAACTGTTTTCCCAATCCTCATCGCGCACATTGGAAAGCTCCGCTTTCAATGAGCCAAAGTCGACAGACGGATGCTGCGCGCGAAGCATCTGCAGCTGCTCTGTGAGATAGGAAACCGTTTCAAGGGCTTCGGGCCTTTGCTCAAGGTACAGACGCACCTGCGAAAGACCGGTCATCTGCTGTTCGAGTTCTTCGTCCACATAGTCCCAATACTGACGGTTTTGCTCTAAAAATTCATGAAATTCATCTTGGTCGTCGATAATAAAACTGTCAAAACCGAGCACGGTCAGCCGCTCACACAGAAGTTCCAGACCGCTTGATGCTGTTTTGATGGTTACCTCAATCCACTGCATGTCTTGCCTCCAAAAGTACTTGCTTGCCTTTTAGTTTACAGGATTGCCGGCAGAATAACAAGTGATATTTTACTTTTTGCATCCGATGGGGTATAATACCAGTAATTATCGAAACCGAAGGAATCACTTATGAACAAACGAATCGAAATCATGCCCGGCGTGCATCTGACCGCCGTGCAAACCGATAAATTTAAAACAGGATGCATGAGCATCAACTTCCTGCGCCCGATGTGCCACGAGGAAGTTTCTGCAAACGCGCTCATTCCGAATCTTCTTCTGCGCGGAAGCAAGAACTATCCCGACATCACCAGCATCGCCGCGCGATTAGACGAACTCTACGGTTCGACACTCGGCACGCTCATCCGAAAAAAAGGTGAGGTGCAGATGATTGGCTTCTATATTGACTGCATCGAAGATGAACTTGCAGGCGAGGCTGTATTTGAGCCGTTGCTTGATTTTATGGGCGAGATTTTGCTCAATCCGCTCGTAGAAGATGGCGCATTTGTCGAGCAGATTTTCCAGAGCGAAAAGCGCAATCTGCAAAACGCGATTGCATCGAGTATCAACGACAAGCGCAGTTACGCTGTCCGTCGTTTGCTGTCCATCATGTGTGCAGATGAGCCATATGGCATTGCAAGACTTGGCGATATCGAAGATATTGATGCGTATGACGCGCGCAGTTTGTATGCGCATTACCGCAAGGTGCTCGAAACTTCGCAGGTGGAGATTTTCTACATGGGAAGAAAATCGGAAGCGGATGTTGCGCAGTGCCTTACGCGTGTGCTCGCGCCCATGCCGAGAGGTGAAGTTGTTTCTACAGGCACGCAGGTCATCCGCGCGGCAAAGGAAGTCAAAGAGCACGAGCAGGTGATGGATGTCACGCAGGGAAAACTCGCCATGGGCTTCCGCACGGGCTGTACAGCCTGTGATGCAGGGCATCCCGCGCTTGTGATGCTCAATACCATTTTTGGCGCGGGCATGACGAGCAAACTCTTTACGCAGGTCAGAGAGAAACTGTCGCTTTGCTACTACGCAAGTTCCATGCTTGAAAAGTTCAAGGGCGTGATGTTGG
>JAZUCN010000084.1:0-1937 GCA_045639205.1 Oscillospiraceae bacterium
CCCGGTTTTCCGACCGATGCGCAGGCGCTTTTGATGGCGGCAGTTCTGCGCGCAGAGGGTACGACGCTGTTTGAGGAAACAATTTTTGAAAATCGCCTTTGCCATGCGCAGGAACTTGCGAAACTCGGCGCAGATATCTGCGTATCGGGCATACAGGCGCAGGTGTGTGGTGTGCAGGTGCTATGTGGCGCGCAGATGCACGCGACCGACCTTCGCGGCGGTGCGGCACTGGTGATTGCGGCACTGAGTGCGCAGGGTGTTTCGCTCATCTCGGGTGTGCATCATATCCATCGCGGATACGAGGGATTTGAAGAAAAATTAAAAAAACTGGGCGCATGTATGGAATGTGTGGAAATTCCCCAGCAAATCGTGTATAATGTATCTTGAAATTCTCACGAATGAGGAATGCTTATGGCAATGGAACAACGAAAAACACAGTCTGCGCGCGCAAAGCGGCGGCCTGTCAGAAGTGTGCCTGCAAAGCTTGCGGTGATGGCGGCTGTGGTTGCGGCAGTGGTGTTCAGTGTAGCCATCTTCTTTAAGGTCGGACGCATTGAGGTCCAGGGCAACAGCCTGTACTCTGCCGAGCAGATTATTGAAGCATCCGCCCTGCAGATTGGAGAAAATCTGCTCACAGTCAACAAAGAAGCGGCGGCAGGCGCGATTCGCGCAGAACTTCCGTACGCGGAAAAGGTCAGCATCGCGCGCGTAATGCCCGATACGGTGGTCATTCAGGTGCAGGAGAGTACAGCGACCTTTGCCGTGGCGACCGATACGAATACCGTCTGGCTCATTAATACAGTGGGCAAGGCACTGGAAAAGACGGATGCGAAACTTGTCGATAAGCAGGCACAGCAGTCGATTTTCGCAGAGCCGATTGACCTGAATGAACTTGTTCCGCAGATTCTCGGTGTGACCATTAAGAACCCCACAGCGGGCACGATTGTCACAGCCGTTGACCAGAGCGCGCTTGACGCGGCTTTGGAAGTGCTCGCCGCCTTTGACGGTACGGGCGTCACAAGCCACATTGTCACGCTTGATGTTGAGCGCGAATTTGACATCGTCGTGCAGTATGACGATAAGTATGAAATCCGCCTTGGCGGCACGCAGGACCTTGAGTATAAGGTGCAGTATCTGCTTGCAATTTTAGACCAACTGAGTGAATATCAGGCAGGCACGATTGACCTGACCTTTACTGAAAAGAATACCGCGCTGTTCCATCCGAAGGCGTAAAATGTCAAAAGAAAAAGAAATATTGGCTTATTTCGGAATTTCTATTGACCAAAAGCGTAATACAGTATAAAATAATACAGATAAAGCAAAAAATAGCATGGTAAAACTACCTGCTGTGCGATACATAGGAGGAAGACAAATGGCAGATTTTACAGAGAAAGTTGTTTCGATTAAAGTCATCGGTGTCGGTGGCGCAGGCAATAATGTTATCAACAGAATGATTGACGGCGGCATGCAGGGCGTAGAACTGATTGTTGTCAATACCGACAAGCAGGACCTCAACAAGTCCAACTGCAAGAAGCAGATCCAGATTGGCGAGAAGCTGACGGGCGGTCTTGGCGCAGGCGCAAAACCCGAAATCGGTCAGCAGTCTGCCGAGGAATCCAAGGCGGCTATCTCGCAGGCGCTCGAAGGCACGGACATGGTCTTCATCACCGCGGGTATGGGCGGCGGTACGGGCACGGGCGCGGCTCCCGTGATTGCACAGCTGGCACATGATGCAGGCATCCTCACCGTCGGCGTTGTCACCAAGCCCTTCGGCTTTGAAGGTGTCAACCGCATGAAGAAGGCAGAAGCAGGCATCGCCGCTCTTGCAGAACAGGTCGACTCGCTCATCGTCATCCCGAATGACCGTCTGAAGTATGTCACCGACCAGAAGATTACCTTCGCAAACGCATTCGGCATCGCCGATGATGTTCTGAAGC
>JAZUCN010000085.1:0-6368 GCA_045639205.1 Oscillospiraceae bacterium
ATTTCCCCGAAAACTTTGACTATCCGTATACCGCTCGCACCATCAAGGAATTCTGGCGCAAGTGGCATATTTCTCTCAGCACCTTTTTCCGCGACTATGTCTATATTCCTCTCGGGGGCAATCGCAAGCATGTCTATCTCAACATGTTTATTGTCTGGTCGCTGACAGGCCTGTGGCATGGCGCAAGTTGGAATTTTGTCCTGTGGGGCGTGTATTTCTTCGTCCTGCTTTCCCTTGAGCGCGTATTCCGCAAGCAGATCCGGAAGATTCCCAACGCAGTGCGCCATATTCTGACGCTTTTGCTGATTCTCATCAGCTGGAACATCTTCTATTTTACCGACATTTCGCGCCTCGGCGAGAGTTTCCGCGTGATGTTTACGGGTGGCGCGATGGGCTTCTTTAATAAGCAGACGGGCATTGCCATCGTCAACAGCCTGCCGCTTGCCATCATCTGCGCCATCGGCTGTACGCCTATTCCGCAGGTGCTTGGAGATACATTCTCCATGCTTATGGCAGGTCGTGACGCATCGCTGCTCAAACAGCGCATCTACATCATTTCGATGTTCCTGTTCTGTATGCTGCTTCTTGCGGTTTCTGTCATCTCGCTCACAGGCTCAACCTTTAACGCATTCTTGTATTTCCGCTTCTGATGGGGGTATAGCAGCATGAAAAAACTCTATATCATCCTTCTGTCCATCGCGCTCGCGGCGCTCGTCGCCTTTGGCGTGGTGTCCGCTGTTGATACGGATGCAACCGTTTCACAAATGGAAAACAAGAAGCTCGCGCAGATGCCGCAGTTTACTTTTGAGCGATTGCTTGACGGAGAATTTATCTCCGATTTTGAAACCTATTATTCTGAAACATTTCCTCTGCGCGATGCGATGCTCCGCGTCAATCGCGTGCTCAATTCATTTTATTATTTCTCGGGCGCATCGGATGAGAATCTGCTGATTCTCAATGGCACGACGGGTGCTGAAAGCGGGGGAGAGTCCCTTGCGGATGCATCTTCTGTCGGTTCTGAAACTGCTGAAGATGATTCCGAGCAAAACGAGCAATCGGATGAAGAAGAGCAGCCTGACGCTATTGAAACAGCAGTTCCGTCTGAAGACCAGGCGAGTTATGCAGGCAACGTTGTCGTTGTCGGTACGCGCGCGATGGAGATTCCGACCATCAATGAAGACACGGTTGTCAATTACGCTAAGGCTGTCGGCAATCTCGCAAGCGCCATGCCCGAGGGCGTTCGAACCATCAGTTTGGTCGCTCCTAACAGTGGTGAGTTTTATTCGCCCGAGAGCATGCACACAGGCATCCATAGTCAGAAGGGCATGATTGACCTTTGCTATGACTCGATGCCGAGCGGCATTATTACGGTTGATGCATATTCAGCGCTCTCTGCGCATGCAGATGATTATATCTACTTCCGCACCGACCACCACTGGACGCAACTTGGCGCGTATTATGCCTACACAAGATTCTGCGAGGCTGTCGGTCTGAAAGCAAAAGCACTTGAGGAGTTTGAGTCTGCAACCTACGATTACTTCCTTGGTTCGATGTACACCTTCACCTCGGGTTATCCGCAAAGCGAAACCCTGCGGCAGAATCCCGACTCGCTGACCTATTATCTGCCGCTTGTCGAAACGCATGCAAAGTATTATGAGGACGCACAGCTCATAAACGGCATCCCCATCAGTGTCATCTACACCTCGATGGAGCCGAGTTTCCAGAACAAGTACCTTTGCTATATCGGCGGCGATACGCCCATCTGCATCATCGAAACTGCAGCAGAGGGCGGCACTTGTATCGTTCTCAAAGAGTCCTACGGCAACGCTTTCGTTCCGTTTTTGACCAGCCACTACAGCAAAATTATCGTCATTGATCCGCGCGAGTTTAACCGCACAGATATGCCAAGCCTCAACCTCGCTGCCTTCGCGCAGGAGCAAGGCGTCGATGATTTGCTCGTCATCAATTATCCTTATATGATCAACAGCGATCACTATGTCAACTGGCTCAACCGCCTCGTTGGCGCTGACCCAAACTGGTCATGGTAATAAAAACCCGCTCTGCTTTTGCAGAGCGGTTTTTGTGTTATTTGACTGTCAGCGGAGATTCAGCAACATACTGTCCGTTGAAGTACAGGCGCAGGATATAAGAACCAGCGTCTTGGGGTGTGCGCGGGAATTCACCAACAAACAGATTATTGTTCCACATAGAATCCCAGGTGTAGGTATCCGTAACGGAATCATAGACTCTGCCATCAGAAGCAAGCAATGCAAGCGTTACATTGATGCTGTCAGAACTCTTCTGGATATTCTGAATGGTCTGCAGAGCAAAGGCAATGCTTTGTTCTGTGGTGTAATTCGAGGTCGGCGTGAACAGATCAAGGTACGTCCAGGTTTCCTTGTTCGGTCGCAGATACATGCCGATGTAGGTCTGATTGAGACCATGCTCCTTGAATCGCTCTGTCAGTTCGCTCTGCGCATCAACCTGTGTTTTGCCGGAAATCGCATCTCCGTTTGCAAGCGAGAGGGTGATTTCGTAGATGACCTGCGGCAGAAGTTTCGTTTTGTCGATGGTGTAGTTCATCTCACCGGTTACCTCTGCACTCTGCGCGGCATCTTCCTTTGCGCCAACGGGCTTCCAGGTGACCTTCCAGGTGTTTTCGGTCGGCTCAGAACCCGTAAGCCATGTGACGAGCATATTGCCGTCAGCATCCGTCTCTGCTGTCATGTCTGTGATTTCAATGACGGTCGGCACGATATCAATCGTACCGCTGCGGAGCATCGTCGGCGCGGAGATGGTGATGGTGTACTTTTCACCCGAAGTGAGTTCTTCAAAGGTGATAGCAGGGTCAGAAATGACCTTGGTGTCCGTAAATCCGCTTTCACCTTCGATATCAACCGTCCAGTATTCGGGCGCTTCACCTTCAATCGTCCATGAGAGAATGGCGGTGTTGCTCGAAATTGCTACATTGAGTTTCTTAATCTCAACAGTCGGAACCGTGGAATAGGTTGCCTCCGTCACGCCTGTCAGGTGCACGCCATCAGGCTGGAGCAGGGTAAAGGTATAATCCGTATTTGCCGCGAGGTTTGCAACTGTGGTACTGTGACCGCTGAACTGCACGGTCTGCGGCTCAAGACCTTCACCTGTGTAAGAAACTGTCCAAAGTTCAGGCTCCGGACCATTGAGCGTAAGGTTGAGTTCGACCTGCGTCAGCGAAACCGCCGTAGCCGTGAAGCTGAGCACCTCACTTTCGGCAATCGTCGAAACTCGAAGCGTATAATCACCCGACAGCTTCTCATTGTTCATCGGTTCGACAGTAAAAGTATACTGCGTGCCGGGTACGAGATTGTCAAAGGTGTTGTTTTCACCATGCAGATAGCTCTGTCTATAGGTGTTGCCGTAAGCATCCGCGCAGATAACACCAAAGGAGCCGTCTTTTTCGGACGAATCAACAAGAACGGTCAGGCTTTCGGTGTCTTGTGAAACAAGGCTGATGCTTTCGACATGAATTGTCGACGGAGCGATGATGAAGAAATAGACACATGCGGCGATTATGACAGCCAACAGCGCAGGAATCACAATCTTCGGAAGCAGTCTCTTAAGCTTGCGAGCGCGGAGCACGGACGGCTCGACCTGCTCGTCGTCTTCCTCTGCAAGCACCTCATCTTCATCCATCTGCCGATGCACAGCATCGATGATGGAATTGAGCATTGCCGTGTCAGGGGAGAAGTTCTGCTTGAAATCGTCCGACATTTCCTCAGTGTCAGCAAACTGGACGGGCTCGATTTCTTCCTCTTCTTCGTCAAGAACAATTGGCTCACTGTCTGCAATAATCGGCGGCACGATGAGCGCATCATCAAGCTGATTACGCTTGACATACTCAACGAGTTCCTGCTTCATCTGCTCGGGGTCAGCATAGCGATCCTCGGGAGCAAACGCGCAAGCTTTGAGGATGATTTCGCCAATCTCGTAATCGGCGTACATCGGCGCAGGAAGCGCCTCGCCGCCAATTCTGCGCTTATCAGCGGCCTTGGCAGAGGTTCTCTCATCTTCAAACGGGCCATGGTTGCCGTTGAAGATGCGATAAAGAATCATGCCAACAGAATAAATGTCCGAAGTTGGGTCGATCGTTCCAACCAGGTCAAACAGTTCGGGGGCAGAGTAGGAGCTGAGCATACTCTCGGGCATGGCAGAATACTTGAGTTCATCAAGTTTTGCAAGGCCAAGATCGCCAAGCGCAAAATGATTCTGCACATTGAGATAAATATTAGACGGTTTTACATCGCGGTGGACAAAGCCTGCCGCGCGCAGATCCGTCAGCGACTGGCACAGATCCAGCGCCAGATTCGCTGCAGCAAGGCGAGTCATCGGGTGCTCGTCAATATAATCGCTAAGAGTCTTGCGGTCTTCTGCCAGCAGATACAAATCAAAACCGATGGCATCTTCCTTCGGCTCAATCTGATAACTGCGATAGCAGGCGATGTTCGAGCTTGCCGCTAAACCTTCGAGGGTTTCTAACTCAGCAGTGTAGTCCGCGACGACCTGTGCGTAATATTTCTGTGCATCTTCGTCAGTTTCTGCCGCGCCGGTAAACCGCAGGGCATCGACCTGTTTTTGTGACTCGGGCACAGAGATGTGCTTGAGAATGTAAGTGTGGTTGGATTTTGTGCTCCGTACGATATAAACGGATGCACCGCCGCGTGTGCTAACACAGCGTTCAACCTCCATATTGGAAAGCAATGGCGAGATCATCTTCAGTTCTGCCAAACGCTTCGCCTCCTTTGCAAATACGCCAAAACATCGGCGAGAAATTGTCCAAACGGACACAAGGCAAGAATGCCTTAGCTTATTTTAGGACATTTTCTATAAAAATGCAATACAATATCTTGTGTTTGGCACTTGGAAAATAGAACAAATTGTGCTATGATACAACAAATGGTGTGAAATTTCGACTTGAGCGAGCTTCTTCACACGCAAAATCACCATCCAGCCAAACACGGAGGTAACAGATGGAATATAAAACCTGTGAATATTGCGGCACAGAGTTTGGCACAGAATTGACGCACTGTCCGCTTTGTAATCGCGCCGTACAGGGTGCGGGTAAAGGTACTGCATCAGCAAAGCCTGCCATTCAGTTTAAATCCACAGGCGGCAGGTTTCAGGCAAAAGGCAAACCCGAGAAGCAGAAGCGCTCCGCAGTGCAAACCGAACAGCTGGATCATGCAAATGAATATCGCCTGCCAAAAGGGGTCATGATTGCCATCTGTATTGTGCTGGCGCTTGCGGTCATCTTTGGCGCCCTGTTTGCGTTCTACAATATCGGTTATTTTGGAGAGCCTGTTTCCATGCTTGCGCTCTTTAACATCAAGCAGACGCCCGACCTTCCGACAGATGAGCCCGCAACAGCTCCCGATGCACAGAAGCCTGTTACGGAAGAGCAGTATGTTAACGAAGAAGACTATAATCCCGAACAGCCTGAGGAAGAAACCCCTGCGTTTGTTACCTGCACGGCCGTTTCGCTCAGCACGCCGTCTATCACTTTTGATGAGGCTGAGCAGTTCTATAACATCACTGTTTCGGTTGAGCCGGAGGGATGCTCGGAAGAAGTTTACTTCACCTCGAGCGACGAGAGTGTTGTCATGGTAAACTCTAACGGCAAAATCGTCGCTATCAGCGGCGGTACGGCGGAGATTACTGCCACTTGCGGCGATCAAACGGCTACCTGCCTCGTAACCTGTGATTTTATCACTGCGGCAGGCGAGCAGGATGAAGAATCGCTTCCTCCTGAACTTAACAACCTCGATATGACCTTCTTCAGCCCCGGTGAGCAGTTCTCGCTGGTCGTGAAGAATGTTTCCGATGACACGGAGATTACATACTCCAGCACGAATGAGAACATTGCATCTGTCTCCTCGACCGGTATCATTACAGCAAAGGGCAGTGGCGATGCCACCATCACAGCAAGCTTTACCCACGATGGCACCCCGATGAGCCTCTCCTGTATTGTCCGCTGTAACCTCGACGGCAGTGCAGAAACAGCCGAAACGCCTGCTGAGGCAAATTGCACCATCAGCCATTCGGATGTCACCATGTCCATCCTTGGCGAATATTTCAAAATCGCGCTCTACAATGAAAACGAAAAGAAGATCAGCGATATTATTTGGAAGTCTTCGGATACTTCCGTCTGCACCGTTGATGATTCGGGCAAGATTTATTGCGCCGGCAATGGTACGGCAAGCGTATCGACCGTTTATGGCGGCGTTACATATCGCTGCATCGTCCGTTGTAACATTAAATAAAGCGAAAACAGCAGGTTCGACTTGACCTGCTGTTTTTCTATGCGCAAAAGACCCCGACCGAAAGGTCGG
>JAZUCN010000086.1:0-2257 GCA_045639205.1 Oscillospiraceae bacterium
AATGGTAGTCCGTTCCGAAAAATACGTCCATGACGGTATCTCGTTTGGATACTGCGCCGAAAAAGCCGCCCATGGTAATCCTCCTTGGAAAAAATCAGTCTGCAAAGAAAAGTTCCGAAAGGCTCATCGGGTCGACGTAAGCGCCATCCTTGTAGACGCGCATGTTGCCCGAAGAAATCTCGTCAATGAGGATGACCTCGTCACCGCTGTAGCCGAACTCGAACTTGATGTCATACAGCACAAGACCCTTTGCGGCCAGATCGTCCGCAACGACCTTGGTGATCTTGCGGGTCATGTCCGCAACCTGATCGTACTGCTTCTCGTTCATCACACCAAGCACCACAAGGCCTTCCTTCGTGACCAACGGATCGCCCTTGGCATCATCCTTGAACGTCATCTCAACATAGGAGGGCAGATCTGCGCCCTCTTCGATGTAAGCACCATAGCGGCGCAGGAAACTGCCAACTGCCTTGTTGCGGCAGATAACTTCCAGACCCTTGCCGAATACCTTGGCAGGAACAACGTCCATAGTGGTGTTTTCCAGGTCTGCGCTGATGTAATGAGTGGCAATGCCTGCCTGCTTGAGTTTCTCGAAGAAATAGACCGACATGCGAAGATTGACGTTGCCAACGCCCTCGATGGTCAGGCCAACCGCATTTTCGCCCGGATCGAACACACCGTCCTTGCCGGTGCAGTCATCCTTGAACTTCAGACGGCAGTTGCCGTTTTCCAGCTCATAAACATCCTTCGTCTTGCCCTTGTAAACCAGTTTCATGTCTATATCCTCCTAAAAATTAATTTTCAGCAAATTTCGCGGAAACAGCCGCGTCTTTTTCCAAAACAGCACGGGTCTGTGCCGCTCTGTCTTCAGCGAGCTTCTGTGCAAGATCGCCATCCGTGATGGCAAGCATCTGCACAGCAAGCAGCGCAGCATTCTTCGCTCCATCAATAGCGACTGTCGCTACGGGGATGCCCGCAGGCATCTGCACCGTTGCAAGCAAGGCATCCAAGCCGTCAAGTGTAGACGATTTGATTGGCACGCCAATGACCGGAAGGGTCGTAGAAGCGGCAAAAACCCCGGCAAGATGCGCGGCTTTTCCTGCGGCGGCAATGATTACGCCGAAGCCATTTTCTCTGGCTTGCTCCGAAAAAGTCCGCACAGCCTCCGGGGTCCTGTGCGCAGAAAGGATATGTACTTCGTACGGCACGCCAAGCGTGCGCAGCACTTCGACCGCTTTTTCCATAACGGCCAGATCGCTGTCGCTTCCCATGATGATCGCAACTTTTTTCATGATGTCCTCCTTGTGTCTCGGGTAAGAATAAAAAAAGACAGACCTGTTTTGTGCCATCAGGTCTGCCCAGACGGTCGGCATGGACAAGTTTCCCGCTCCATGTGGTACATCCACTTCCGTCAGTCACAGGAAACCTTTTCTCTTGTGCTGTCATTATACCAAATTCAGACAGAAATCGTCAATCGGAATTCCATCCAAACATGACACTTTTTTTCCGCTCCGTATGAACGATTTTGTGCAAAAAAATGACGCTTTGAAATTCCTCTCGAAAAAGATAAAAATAAACCGCCACAGTCTATTGACACTGGGAAATATTCTGTTAAAATAGTGGAGATAACAATGCGGATAAGGAGACGGTTATGGACTACCTGTTCAAAAATGCAAAGGTATTGCTCGGCGGTGTGATGCAGTCGACTGATGTTTTGGTCCATGACGGTCGTATTGTTTCCATTGGCGGCAGTGTTCCTGTTTCTCATACCACTTGTATCGACCTTGATGGTCGTTTTGTTTTATTTCCCGGTTTCTCGGATGTGCATGTGCATCTCCGTGAGCCGGGTTTTTCTTATAAAGAAACCATCCGCACCGGCACACTGGCGGCCGCGCGCGGCGGCTTTACAAGCGTCTGCGCGATGCCGAACCTCTCGCCTGTGCCCGACAGCATGGAGCACCTGAACGCGCAGCTGGAACTGATCAAACGCGATGCCTGCATCCATGTGCTTCCCTACGGCGCAATCACCGAAGCGCAGCAGGGTGACCGCCTCGTTTCGATGCGTGATCTTGCGCCTCATGTCGCGGCATTCTCCGATGACGGGCGCGGCGTGCAAAACGATGAGATGATGCGAAGCGCGATGTTGGAGGCAAAACAGCTTGGCAAAATCATCGCAGCACACTGTGAGGATAACAGCCTGCTTCGCGGCGGCTATATCCACGATGGGCAGTATTGCGCCGTGCACGGCCACCGCGGC
>JAZUCN010000087.1:0-3585 GCA_045639205.1 Oscillospiraceae bacterium
CCCACTGTTGAAGCTGCTATCTCCGGCGAATTCGGCCGCGTAATGGGCTGGGCTGACCAGTACCGCCGCATGGAAGTTCGCACCAACGCTGACTCCCCCGCAGACGCAATTCAGGCACGCAAGTTCGGCGCACAGGGCATCGGTCTGTGCCGTACCGAACACATGTTCTTCGAAGCTGATCGTATCCCCGCTATCCGCGAAATGATCTGCTCCGACACCGTTGAACAGCGCGAAAAGGCTCTGGCTAAGCTGGAACCCATGCAGCAGTCCGACTTTGAAGGCATCTACGAAGCAATGGAAGGCTTCCCCGTCACCATCCGCTTCCTCGATCCCCCTCTGCACGAGTTCGTTCCGACCGAAGAGGCCGACATCGAACTGCTGGCTAAGGACCTTGGCAAGTCTGTTGAAGACATCAAGGCTATCATCGCAGGCCTGCACGAGTTCAACCCCATGATGGGTCACCGTGGCTGCCGTCTGGCTGTCACCTATCCCGAAATCGCTGCAATGCAGACCCGCGCTGTCATCAAGGCTGCGCTGGCTGTCAACGCAAAGCATGCTGATTGGAACGTCGTTCCCGAAATCATGATCCCGCTGGTTGGCGAAGTCAAGGAACTGCAGTACGTCAAGAACGTTGTCGTCGAGACCGCAAACGCTGTCATCGCCGCTGCAAACTCCAACATGAAGTTCAAGGTCGGCACCATGATCGAGATTCCGCGCGCGGCTCTTACCGCTGACGAAATCGCGAAGGAAGCAGAATTCTTCTCCTTCGGCACGAACGACCTGACGCAGATGACCTTCGGCTTCTCGCGTGACGACGCAGGCAAGTTCCTCGATGCTTACTATGATCGCAAGATCTATGAAAACGATCCGTTCGCAAAGCTTGACCAGACTGGCGTTGGCCGCCTGGTGAAGATGGCTGCAGAGCTTGGCCGCTCCACGCGTGCTGACCTGCATCTGGGCATCTGCGGCGAACATGGCGGCGATCCCTCGTCCGTTGAGTTCTGCCACGCAATCGGCCTGGACTACGTTTCCTGCAGCCCGTTCCGTGTTCCCATCGCTCGTCTGGCCGCCGCACAGGCCGCCATCAAGGGCTAATCTCCAATAACAAAATCCCCACCGAGCAATCGGTGGGGATTTTTCATCTTTAAATGCGTAAAACTGAAATGTCTTACTTGAGAACACCCTTGCGGATGACGATTTCGCTCTTCTGGACGCCTGCGCCGCCTGCGGCAAATTCCCACGGACCTGCACAAGCGCGTCCATACTCCTCGCCCAATTCCTCTGCCAGATATCCTGCCAGCAGTGCGCAGGGCACATACTGCGTCAGCGGCATGGTGATGTGGGTTTCGGTGTGCGGCACGCGCACATAGATGGCATCTACGCCAAAGTCTTCCTTGCCGCCGTCGGTGATGATCATCAGCGGACGACCCAGCTGTGCGGCGAGGCGAATAACTTCATTCTGTCTCGACGCGGCAGGATTCGTTGTGTTGGCAACGATGACCGTGCCGATGTTCGCATAATCGCGTGCGAAGAAGTTCAGATGCAGCCACTCTTCGGTGTTGATTTGCATCGTCGGGCGTCCCGTCGCTTCGAGAATCTTTGCCCAGCCGAAGAACGCCGTCGCGTAATCAAATCCGCCACCGACAAAGTCGAAGCAACTGCAATCCTTCCACTGCTTGGCAAGTTCGCGCGTCTGCGCATCCATCTCGGGAAGCATCTTCTCCAGCGCGTCAGCCTGATTCAGGAAATCATAGCGATAACCCATCGCCGTATCCATGGTGTAACAGCCTCTGACCTCGCCAATGCGGATGGCCAGCAAAAGCAGTGCCATCACAGAAACAAGATAACTTCTCACGCCGGGAGAACTCTCAAACGACGGAATGTCCAGTTTCATCACGCGCTTGGCGTTCTGACCCAAAGGCGACTCGGGTCTGCCCGTAATGCCAAGGGTGAAACCGCCGCAGGAATTGACAAACTGCACCGCTTCGCTGATTCTGGCAACGCCGCCGGAATTGCTGACGGCAATGACAAGCGGGTTGTTGGGCGAATCGCCAATCTGCTTCGGATGATAGTAACGGGCAAGGTCCAGCGCGGAAACTACTTCCGTGGGGATGCCCGTAAGCAGTTCAAAAATATGCTTTGTGGCAAGACCTGCCGCGTAGGAATCGCCGCAGCCGGTCAGAATGATTTTTTGAATAGAAAAAATTTCGGGTGTCGTCAGAATTTTTCTCGTCTTGGGTTCGAGGTCCGCGTACTGCTGACGCAGTAATTCGGGCAGGCTCCAAGCCTGACGGCACATAGGATTGGTTACATTCATCATTTCTCCTCCTTACTCATCGAGGGGTTCCAATACGGGCGTCCGCCCTTTTGTGTATCCATGCGATGCAGTACCGCACAGCCCTCGAGCACGACATCGAGCGCATAATTGTGTCCAACGCCTGCGGTAAAGCGCTCTCCTGTGCACATGTTATCGGACACGGAGCACACACTGCCGCCGCGACGGCCGAACAGATTGGAAAGGGTTATAATTGCGGCCGATTCGCGGTCGCCGTTCAGACAGCCTGCGCGGTTATAGACATCCGCATGCTGAATGTTCCACGGCTGCATATAGCCGCCAACGCTCGGACGGCCTCCGCCAACATAGTCGCTGTCGCACGAAACCGTCACGCCAATGTGATACGGATGGCCCACCTTTTCCGCGGCCTCTGCCATTGCGCAGACTACCTCATAGTGGCTCGCGGCAGGGTATCCCGCGTCAATGTAGGCGCGTGTCATGCCTTCGGCGCGGACCGCGCCCGACGCGATGACCAAATCACCTGGCTTTACCTTGTCACCGAAGCCACCGCTTCCGCCAAGGCGGATGAATGTCGAGGCGTCTGTGAATTCAAGGAAATCATACATGATCAGTTCCATCTCCGGAGAGCCGGAACCGCCGCTGACAGCCGTAATATGCGCGCCCTTGTAGTAGCCGCTGTAACTGGTAAACATACCCGACTGTCCGATCAGTTCTGCATTTTCCAAACGGTCTGCTACAACTGCGGCAGGGTCTTTTCCGTAAGCGCACAGCGCATCACGGACCAGGACGATGACATAATCGCCAACCTTTTCCGGGTCAATCTGCGTCAGCGCGGGGCGTCCGTTGATGAAAAAGCCGCGGGGCGGAACATGGTCGCGATGGACAAACTCTTCCTGAATACGTTGAACGGCAGGCTTGTTTCGAATCTCGTCGCTCTTAAACATTCGCATTCAACTCCTGTAACATGGATTCAGCCAGTTGCTTTGCAGAGCCCATGCGCGCATCGGAAAATGCAGGCGGGCCATACTGCTCAATACAGCGCGCCGCGCTGATTGCGCCGCGGATGCCGCACATGACGGGGCTTTCCCCCTCTGTCCAGCCATACAAAACCGCGCCGGAGGAACTGTTGCCCGCTCCGGTCGGGTCTTCGACCTGCACATGTTTGACGCAGGGAATATCCCACTGCCGACCGTCTGAAAGCATGCGCGCACCGTCACCGCCCATGCGCAGATACACCAGCGGAATGTTCCACTCGTGCAGGCGCGCGGTTGCCTCTTCGATATCATCCG
>JAZUCN010000088.1:0-3424 GCA_045639205.1 Oscillospiraceae bacterium
TGTCGTCTACATCCTCTTCACCTCGGGCTCTACTGGAAAACCCAAGGGTGTGCAGATTACCGCGGGCAATATCACTGCCTTCGCCGCCGATGTTGAGCCGTGGCTGACTCCCGAGCGTGACGGCGGCGTGTTCCTCAACGAAATTTCCTATTCCTTCGACGTGTCGGTCTGCGCGCTTTACTATGCGCTTTCGCGCGGCATGACGCTCTATACGCTCGACAAGCAGACGCTCGGCGAACCGAAACAGCTGTTTGAAGAGCTGGCGCGCTCGAATGCCGACGTGTGGGTATCGACCCCGTCTTTGGGCGAGATCTGCATGCAGTCCGAGCGGTTTTGCAGCGATCTGCTTCCGAACACCAAGAAATTCATCTTCTGCGGCGAGGTGCTGACAAAAAAACTCGCGTCTTTGATGTATGCGCGCTTCCCGCAGGCAAGAGTCTATAACGCCTACGGGCCGACCGAGGCGACTGTTCTGGTCACAGCGGCGGAAATCACGCCCGATATGTGCGAAGATTCCCGCTCGCTTCCCATCGGCTACGCCTTTTCCTCGGTCGAATGTCGCATCGTCGATGTGCAGAGCGGGGAGGAAGTCCCTGCAGGAAAAGAGGGCGAGCTTCTGCTCATCGGCAAGTGCGTCAGCCCCGGCTACTTTATGCGCCCGGAACTGAACGCAAAATCCTTCTTCGTTGATGAAAAGACAGGTCTGCGCGGCTATCATACAGGCGATTTGTGCTATAGCGACAACGGCTGTATCTACTATTGCGGCAGACTTGACGGACAGATTAAACTCAACGGTTTCCGCGTGGAACTGGAGGATATCGAAAACAACCTTGTGCGCGTAGAAAATATTGCGCGCGCGGCAGTTGTGCCAGAATTTGCAGACGGCAAGGTGCAGGCACTGACGGCGTTTGTCATGCTTGAACAGCCCGACGGACTGCCGTCACTTAAGCGTGCGAAGATGGTCAAAGCGGCGCTTTCACAGTCCATTCCGACCTACATGGTGCCCCGACGCATTATCGCGGTGGAAAATTTCCCGCTTAACACCAACGGCAAGGTCGATAAAAAGGCGCTTTTGGCGACGCTTGGATAAGGAGAACATACTATGACCCCATATAGCGCGCTTGCGTTTTTCTTCGTATTGCTCTTGATACTCATCCCCGCGGCGGTGCTTGGCCTGTGCGGAAAAAGCCTGCGCTGGTACGGCCTTGCCGCAACTGTGGTGATGGTATTTCTTATTTTTGACAGCTGGACATCGCGCGCGGTTCTGCTCGGCTTTTGGGCGTGGCAGACGGCGCTGTGCTTCGGATACCTCGCGCTTCGCCGCAAGTGCGAAAAACGCTGGGTGCTGTGGCTGTTCCTGTTTGCGAGCCTGTGTCCGCTCATTCTCGTCAAGTGCTCGGCGTTTTTGGAACTTCCCAATTGGCTGTCGATTCTCGGCATCAGTTACATGACCTTCCGTGCGCTTCAGATTCTGATTGAAACCTACGATGGCTACATCAAGGAACTCAGCCTCGCGGATTTCACGCATTTTTTGCTGTTCTTCCCGTCCGTCTCCTCGGGTCCTGTTGACCGCTATCGCCGCTTCTGCGAGGATTTGGCAAAACCCATCTCGAAGAGCGATTACCGCGAGCAGTTAAAACTCGGCGTGTGGAAGCTGATGCAGGGTGTTCTGTATGACTTTGTCATCGCCCGCCTGATTTGGACATTCTGGCTGTCGAACCTTCCCGATGCGGGCTTTGGCGCAACTGTCAGCTATATGTACGGCTACACGCTGTATATGTTCTTCAACTTCGCAGGCTATAGCCTCATGGCAGTCGGTACAGCATACATTCTTGGCATCCGCCTGCCCGATAACTTCCGCGCGCCATTTGTGAGCGTGGATATGAAAGACTTTTGGGCGCGATGGCACATTTCACTCTCGACGTGGCTGCGCGATTACCTCTATACGCGCTTTTGCATGGCGGCGCTGAAAGGCAAGTGGTTCAAAAACCGCCGCACAGGCTCGTATCTTGGCTATTTTTTGACGATGATCACGATGGGACTTTGGCATGGTCTTACTGTGCCGTACCTTGTCTATGGCGTCTATCACGGACTTCTTATGAGCGCCAATGATGTGCTCGACACGCGCGTTAAGGCTTTCAAAGCGTGGAAAAAAGAGCCTGCTAAAAAGGCGGTTTTGATGTTCGTGACATTCCATTTGTTCAGTTTCGGTTTGCTGATTTTCTCAGGCAGACTCTTTTGATTACGGAGGATTTTTACCATGACGGAAACAATTCTTGAAATTTTGTGCGACATCAGCGGTGCGGACGAGGGCGAAATCGAACTCGATACCGAACTGTTTGAAGAAGGCGTGCTCGATTCGTTCGGCATCGTTCAGCTCTTTGTCGAGCTTGAGACCCAGCTTGGGGTAAAGCTCGATGCCGCCAATCTTCAGCGTGACGATATTGCGACCCCCGCAAAAATCATCGCGCTTGCCGAGAACGCAAACGGATGAAGCGCGCAGGGAAGATTGTTTGCGCGGTATTTGCAGGCATTTTGTGCCTCACAGCCGCGCTTGCAGGCGTGAAGGCGGCAGTCGTGCACACGATGCCCGAGTATCCGCTCGCGCTCGGAAGCATCAACGCGACGGAAAAAATCACGGGCACATATCTCGTGCGCGCAGGCGCGGAGCAGGATTGTGTGACCGTATTCGGCTCGAGCGAATTGAAGACCACCGATATCTGCACCCATCCTGCAAACTTCTTTGCAGGGCAAAGAGCGGGCTTTCAGCTTGATTTGGTCGGTCGCGGCTCGTGCCAGTCGCTGATTCACGCGCTGTGCATCGCGGGCTCGGGTGACGCGCTCACAGGCAGAAAAGTCGTGCTCATCACCGCACCGCAGTCCTATGTCGAAGGCGGCATCGCGCCCGATTTGTTCATGGCGAACTTCTCGGAACTGCAGTATCTGCAGATGCTCGAAGATGAACAGCTTTCCGATGAAATCAAGCAGTATCTTTCTTCGCGCGTGCAGGAACTCTGTGAAGCCTACCGCAAGAACACGGGCACGAAAATGCAGCTACATACCGCGGCAGGCCGCATGAGCAAGGCCGTCGCGCAGGGAAACCGCTTCGCGCAGACGATGCTTACGCCTTACTGCGCCATCAGCGCATGGCTGCTCGATGCCAAAGATATGTTCGATTCCGCCAAGGTGATGCGCTCTTACGATAAGCCCCAGCCCACACAGCAGGCGGAGATCGATTGGGCGCAGGAAGAAGAACTTGCAATGCAGCAGGCTCAGCAGATGGTAACTGCCAACGAGTTCTATATGCAGGACGATTACTACAATACCTACATTGGTCTGCGTATTGCCCAGCAAGAGGGCAAGGACAAGAACATCCGTTATGATGTCTCACCTGAATATGACGATTTGCGCTGCCTGCTTGATA
>JAZUCN010000089.1:0-1706 GCA_045639205.1 Oscillospiraceae bacterium
AATGTAGTCGAGGAAGAACAGCGGCTTTGCGCCACAGCAGATGATATCGTTGACGCACATGGCAACGCAGTCAATGCCGACCGTGTCATGCTTGTCCATCAAAAACGCCAGCTTCAACTTCGTGCCGACGCCGTCGGTACCGCTGACGAGAACGGGCTTTTCGATGCCCGTCAGATCCAGTTCAAACAAACCGCCAAAACCACCGATGTCAGACATGGCGCCTGCCGTCATGGTCTTTGCGATATGGCTCTTCATAAGTTCGACCGCCTTGTAGCCGGCGGTAATATCTACGCCAGCAGCAGCGTAACTTTCCGATCTGGAATTATTCATAGATTACTCCTTTCCGGTCCAGCAGTAGGTGCAGACCTCGCAGGGGTCAATGCCGATTGCCTCAAGCATTCCCTCCAGCGACTGATAATCAAGCGATGTGCAGTGGAATTGTTCGCAAATAATTTCGCGCAGTTTCTTGCCGCGTTCCGTCGTTGCATCAATATATTCTTCGATATGTGCAAGACCTGCCTCGCCTTCCAGTTCCTTGACGAGTCTGCGAACAAGCAGTTCCATCTCGGACTTACTGCGCGAGAAGTTGAGGTATTTGCAGCCGTAAACAATGGGCGGACAAGCCGAGCGGATGTGAATCTCCTTCACGCCGTTTTCGTTGAAGAAATCGACCGTTTCTTTCAGCTGTGTACCGCGCACGATGCTGTCGTCAATGAGCAGAAGTTTTTTCCCGCCGATCAGTTCGGGCACGGGGATCTGCTTCATTTCAGCCACCTGCGCGCGCTCTTTCTGGCTGACAGGTGTAAAACTGCGCGACCAGGTGGGCGTGTATTTGATGAACGGTCTTGCAAAGGGCACGCCGCTCTCGTTGGCGTAGCCAATGGCATGCGGCGTGCCGCTGTCGGGCATGCCGCTGACCAGATCGATATCGGGAAGTTTTCCCTGCTCGCGGTCATTGCGCGCCATGATTGCTCCGTTGCGGTTGCGCATGATCTCAACATTGACGCCCTCATAATTAGAGTTCGGGTATCCGTAATACGTCCAAAGGAACGCGCAAATCTTTCTTTCCTTGTGCGGTGGTACCAACTGGGTATAACCCTCCGCATTCAGTTCCACGATTTCACCCGGCCCGAGCTTATACGTATCGTGATAGCCAAGCTTCTGATAAGCAAACGGTTCAAAGCAAACACAGCAGCCATCGGCATCCTGTCCAACCTGAACAGGAAGGCGGCCAAACTTGTCGCGCGCCGCAATCAGCCGATCCTCAGTCATAATGAGCACGATCAGCGTACCGTCGATGACATCCTGTGCATAGCGGATGCCCTCTTCGAAGCTATCCTTGCACGAGATGAGCGCCGCCGCCAGTTCATTGGCGTTGATGCGGCTGCCGCTCATGGATTCAAAGTGACCGTGTGTCTGATCAAGCAGTTCAGAGATGATGCTCTCTGCATTGTTGATCACGCCAACCGTGCAGATTGCAAATGTGCCCAACTTCGAGCGCACGAGCAGCGGCTGTGGGTCAGTATCGCTGATACAGCCGATGCAGATGTTGCCGCGCATTTCTTCTAGAATATTTTGAAACTTCGTGCGGAACGGAGCGTTTTCAATGTTGTGGATGTCGCGCTGGAAGCCCTGTTCGGGATTCCACGCCGCCATACCTCCGCGGCGTGTGCCGAGGTGCGAATGGTAGTCCGTTCCGAAAAATA
>JAZUCN010000090.1:0-14327 GCA_045639205.1 Oscillospiraceae bacterium
AACATCGTGCTAATGGGCATTGGTGAGCCGCTGGACAATTTTGACGCGGTGATGCGCTTTTTAGAACTGGTCAACAGTCCCGATGGGCTGAATATCGGCCTTCGCCATATCAGTTTGTCGACCTGTGGTCTGGTTGATAAAATCCGTCTGCTCGCGCAAAAGAAACTGCAGATTACGCTGTCTGTTTCTCTGCACGCTCCCGATGATGAGAGCAGAAGCAAGATTATGCCCGTCAACAAGCGGTGGAATGTGGAAGAACTTTTGACCGCTTGCCGTGAATATTTTGAAGTAACGGGCAGGCGCGTATCGTTTGAATATACGATGATTGACGGCGTGAGTGACTCTGCCGAACAGGCAGAACTTCTTGCAAAGCGCCTGCAGGGCATGGCGGCACATGTGAATATGATTCCTCTGAACTCAGTTGAGGAATCGGGACTCAAAACTAGTTCGCGGCAGGCGATTATGCGCTTCCAGCAGATTTTGGAGCAGCATGGCATTACCGCGACCGTGCGCAGAACACTCGGCAGTGATATTGATGCCTCGTGCGGTCAGCTGCGCAGAAAATACGAAAAAACAGACAAGGGGGAATGAGCATGCAAACATGGGGCTTGAGCGACGCGGGCAACGTCCGCGAGCAGAATCAGGATGCCTATGCCATCGTGAATTTTGGTCATGAACGCACGCTCATGATTGTCTGTGATGGAATGGGCGGCGCGAAATCGGGCAATGTGGCAAGTGAACTTGCCGTGCAGGTTTTCACGGATTTTGTCCAAAAAACGCAGAAAAGCGGCATGAGCGCACAGAAAATCGAGCAGATGCTCAAAGACGCGCTTCATGAGGCGAACAGCGCCGTCTTTGCGCGTGCGCAGGAGGGCGAAGAATATGAGGGCATGGGCACGACGCTCATTGCCGCGTATCTCAGCAAATCTTCCGCCTGCATCATCAATGTTGGCGACAGCCGCGCATATCATGTTACGCCCGATGGAATCCGCCAGATCAGCGAGGATCATTCGGTCGTTCAGATGATGGTCAGACGCGGAGAACTCACCCAGGAGCAGGCAAAATATTACCCGGGAAAAAATATCATCACCCGCGCCGTCGGTACAGAGGCGGAAATTGAGGGCGATGTATTTGTGCAGGAACTGAAGAAGGACGAGGCGATCCTTCTTTGTTCGGATGGATTATCAAATGAAATGGCAGACCAGGAAATCCTGTTTGAAGTGGTGCATGGTCAATACAAGAGCGACTGCTGCGAGCGGCTTTTGCAGATCGCGAAAAACCGCGGCGCACCGGACAATGTTACGCTGACACTCGCGGCGTATTAAGCCCACCTGACGGTGTATCACATAGAGAAGGAGCTTATTATGGATCATTACATAGGCAAGCTGTTGGATGATCGCTACGAAATTCTCGAGCAGATCGGTAACGGCGGCATGGCGTATGTTTATAAGGCCAGATGCAACCGACTCAATCGGAATGTGGCCATAAAGATTCTCAAAGAGGAAATGTCGCGTGATGCGGAGTTCCGCCGCAGATTCCATGCCGAGTCGCAGGCGGTTGCTATGCTTTCGCACCCGAATATCGTGAGTGTGTACGATGTTTCGCATGCGGAAAACCTTGACTATATCGTCATGGAACTCATTGAGGGCATTTCTCTCAAGCAGTACATGGAGCAAAGAGGCAAACTCAACTGGCGTGAGGCGCTTCATTTTACCATTCAGATTGCAAAGGCACTTGACCATGCGCACAGCCGTGGCATTGTCCACCGCGACATCAAGCCGCACAACATCATGGTGCTCAAGGACGGCAGTGTGAAGGTCGCGGATTTCGGCATCGCGCAGGTTGCGACGGTGCAAAATACGCTCACGCAGGAAGCGCTCGGCTCGGTGCACTATATCTCACCCGAGCAGGCAAAAGGCGCGCATGTTGACACGCGCTCGGATATCTATTCGCTTGGTGTCGTGCTTTACGAAATGCTGACGGGACGCCCGCCGTATGATGGCGAAACGCCAGTGTCGGTTGCAATCCAGCATATTAACGGCACGCCTGCACTTCCGCATACGATGAACCCCACGGTGCCGGCCGCGCTCGAGAAGATTACCATGCACGCGATGGCGGCAAAACTGGAAGAACGCTACGAGTCTGCAGAGCAGATGCTGCAGGACCTTGAGCAGTTCCGCAAGAATCCGAGCACGACGCTCGAACGCTCCGCGCAGGGGGAAGAAGCGTTTATCCCTGCTGATTCCGCGGCAGAGCGCGCTGTACGCCATGCCGACCGCAAAAAGCAGCCGACAAAGACCAAAACGGCGAAGTCAAAAGAGCATCGCGAAAACCGCGCGGCAGTCATCATTGGCGCTGTGAGCATCGTGCTTGCCTTTGCGGGCATCGCATATTTCCTGTACGGTTATTTCTTCTCGGGTCTTCTTGCAAGAACCGAAGAAGATATTGTCCCTAATTTCCTTGGACAGCATTATCAGGATATTGATGTTGGGGACTATCAGAATTTTGAAATTGTGTTTAAAGACTGGAAGTCCAGCAACCTGTACGATTATGGATACATCATGGACCAGTCGCCGTCGGCAAATCGTCCTGCCAAGGTCGGCTCAAAAATTGAACTAACCATCTCGACCGGAGAGGACGGCAATATCATGCCGAACCTTGTCAACCACTCGATGCAGAATGCGCAGGCGGCACTCAATACACTCAGTGTTGGTGTTGTGGTGCGTGTTTCAAATGAACCGAGTGAAGAGTATACCGATGGCTATGTCATCCGCACAGAGCCTGCTGTAGGCCACAAACTGACAGAGGGCCAGGTAGTTACGCTTGTTATCAGCCAGGGCAATGCCGGCGAGATGGGCGCCGTTCCTGCGCTTGTGGGACTTCACGTTGAGCAGGCCCTGCTTATGATCGATCAGTACGGCTTTGCGCGCGGCAGTGTTCTGAGTGTGGACAGCGAGCTTCCGATGGGCACTGTTACATTCCAGAGCCTTCCCTCTGAAGAAGAGGCGCGCAAGGGCAGTGTGATCAACCTGCAAATTTCCCGCGGCTCCGGCGAAGCGGGTGTGCCCGAACTGATCAGCCAAAGCTCGAATCTTACCGCATATCGCGGTGACGATGTGGTACTCGAGGTCGAAGCAAAGACCAACGATGCAGGTGTTTTGAGTTATGTTTGGTATGTTTCCAAAACACCTGACGCGGAAAAGGCGGAGATTATCTCGCGTAGTGATGAGCAAGGTGCAAAATATCAGATCGATACCACCAACGACGGTACGTTCTACTATTTCTGCCGCATCACCAATACGCTCGGCTCAACCTCGGAATATGTCTACTCCGACATGATTCGTGTGACAATCGAGAAAGACCGCGGTTTGAGCGAGAAAGAGATTGAAATTCTCCTGCCCGAAGAAGCGGGAAAATACATCTTTGCCGTCTATGTAGACGATGAGATGCAGATTGAACCCTTCGAGGTCGATACGAGAGAGGTCAGCGGAAAGGGGATCTATCTCACCGTCAAGGGTACGGGCACGCAGAGCGTGGATGTTTACCTCGACGGCGATGTCTATCAGAACTGGCTGATTGATTTTGATACGGTGGGGTAATATGCAGAGCTACAGAATTATCAAAGCGCTCAGCGGCTTTTACTACGTACAGACACCTGACGGACTTGTCGAGTGCCGTGCGCGAGGCCGCTTCCGCAAGGAGAATATGACGCCTCTTGTTGGCGACCTTGTCACCATCAGCATGTCAGGCACTTCGGGCACAATTGAGACCATTGAGCCGCGCCGCAACGCCTTTATCCGCCCTGCGGTTGCCAATATGGATGTGCTCGTGATTCTTGCCTCGTGCGCCATTCCCGTAACAGAGCCGTTTCTCATTGACCGCATTCTTGCCATTGCCGAGCGGCAAGGCGTCGAGTGCGTGATTTGCGTGAACAAAAACGACCTGCAATCGGGCAAGAGCCTGCATGATATTTACGAGAAAGCAGGCTACCGCGTGATATGCACAAGCGCGCAGACAGGCGAGGGAATTGAAGAACTTCGTGCGGCAATCCGCGGCAAACTTGCGGTCTTTACGGGAAATTCAGGCGTCGGCAAGAGCAGCGTTCTCAATGCACTTGAGCCGCAATTAGAACTACCCGTCGGCGAAGTTTCGCATAAACTCGGCCGCGGTAGACACACTACGCGCCATATCGAACTCTATCCGCTCACAGACGGCACGTTTATTGCCGACACACCGGGTTTCTCCTCGTTTGACACCGAGCGCATGGAGCAGATTCAGAAGGAAGAACTGCACGAAACATTCCCCGAGTTCCTGCCGTATATCGGCAAGTGCCAGTTCCATGACTGCTCGCACCGCAAAGAGCCCGGCTGCGCAGTGCTTTCTGCCTTGCGTGATGGACAAATCGGCCAAACAAGGTATGAGAGCTATCTTCGGCTGTATGAAATCATTAGCCAAAACAAACCTTGGGAATAAGCAAAACGCAGTACGGATTTCCGTGCTGCGTTTTCACGTTTGTAGAGCATCCTGCGTAAACTGTTTCGGGGGTGTTTTTATGTGTCCACGAACACAGAGAACAAGCTGCCTGCTGTTGGGGCTTGGTCTTGGGTTTCTTGCATCACTGCTTTTGCAGGGATGGTTTTTACGGGTGCTTATTGGGCTGGGGCTGATTGTGCTTGGAGTGATTATCAGCAATTGCCGCTGATGCCATTTCTGTGTCATATCCTTGTCCGCCTCCGCGTATATATGGGGTAGAACATACAAGGAGTGATGAGATGGAACTGGAATTTCAAAATGTAAGCTGTGAATACCTGCGCCGTACGCTTTTTGAAACGCGCACGCAGGAGGAAACTGTGGAACTGATTGTTCCCGACAGTTATCCCGATGTGCAGAGCATCATCTGCGCACAAGCCTCAGCCATTGTGCGCGGCAAAGAGTGCAGAACGGGCAGTGTGAGTGTCACAGGCGGCATCCGCACAAGTGCTTTTTACGCGCCCGAAGACGGTTCACAGCCGCGTGTCATGGATGCCTACATACCGTTCACAGTGCGCGCAGAGCATGCAATGGCGTCTGAGAAAACGGAACTGGTTTGCAGGTGTAGTGTGATCTCTGCCGATGCGCGCATGGTAAACTCGCGAAAGATTCTTCTGCGCGTCAATTTGTTGTGTCAAATAGAAGGCTTTGAGCCACATTGCGAAACGCTCCCGCAGGCGCAGGAACTTCCGGAGAATGTGCAGGTAAAATCCGCGCAATATCAGATGCTTCTTCCTGCGCAGACGGCGGAAAAGAGCTTTTCCGTCGCGGAGGAACTCAATCTGCCGGCAGGCGTAACCGCCGTGCGTGTGTGCTGTTTTGATACAATGGCGCGTATCACAGAATCAAAAATGGTCGGCAATAAAGCGGTGTTTAAGGGTCTGCTTGCTGTCAATGTGCTCTATCTGGGCGAGGACGACCTCTTGCACGCTGAGCATCAGCACATTCCGTTTTCGCAGTTCTGTGAGATGACGGAAGATTTTGACGAGCAACCGATGCAGTGCACAATTTGCGTGACGGGTGCCGAAATTGAGCCCGACAGCTCGGCACAGGGCAAGATTCTGCTGATGAATGTCCAACTTCTTGCGCAGTGCGTGGTCAGTTGCGCGCGGGATATCGTGCTCTGTGAGGACGCCTATGCCATCGGAGCGAGTTTTGAGCCGCAGTGGAAGCAGTGTGCACTTGATGCGCTGCTTGACCACCAGGAACTGCTGTTGGACGCGAGAGGACGGACAGATGTACGTGCTGATAAGATTCTGCAGGTGTGCGCCTATACACAGCAGCCACAGATTACACAGACAGCAGGACAAGTGCGCGTGGATGTACCGATGCATTTTTATGTGCTGCACTACAACGCGGAGGGGCAGCTTGCGTGCGAGCAGGTCAAGACGCAGGCTATGACAGAACTGGCATTGGCAGAAAGCGGAAAATGCTTCGCTGTGACGCAGTATGACGGTGCAGTGCGTGTTTCGCCGTCTGCAGATGGGGCAGAGCTTCGAGCGGATGTGAATGTTGATGTGCAGTGCTATGCGCAAAAGCAAATGCAGACACTTTGCGGCGGTACGATGGAGCCATACGCAAAGAAGCTTGCAGACGGTCCGTCTGTCATTGTGTGTAAGTGCCGTGAGCAAACATCCGTGTGGGACCTTGCCAAGCAATACGGTACGACCACTGCCGCCATCCGCTCGGCAAATCATTTAAGTACCGAAGAAACAGAGGCAGGAGAGCTGTTGCTGATTCCTATGTAACATGAAGGCCGTCGGAGCATTTCCGGCGGCTTTGTCATATGGGATGGTTTGTCCGCATAGTATGTCTCAGAGTGATAAAGGAGGCGGCGACATGGAGCAACGTTCCATTTATGAACAAATCAGCCAGAGAACCAACGGCAATATCTATATCGGTGCGGTGGGTCCTGTTCGTACAGGCAAATCAACCTTCGTCAAGCAGTTTATGCAGCAGCTTGTTTTGCCGAACATTGAAAACATCTATCAGAAAGAACGCGCAAAGGATGAACTGCCGCAAAGCGGTTCGGGCAGGACAATCATGACTGCAGAGCCGAAATTCGTGCCCGAGGAAGCGGTAGAAATTTCGCCCGACGGAAAGAGCAAACTGTCTGTGCGCCTGATTGACAGTGTCGGCTATATGATTCCGGGTGCGCTTGGCGCGCAGGAAGATGGCGTGCCGCGCATGGTGACAACCCCGTGGGTCGATCGTGAACTGACGATTGCCGAGGCGGCAGAACTAGGCACAAAGAAAGTCATGGAAGAGCACAGCAGTATCGGCGTTGTCATTACGACCGACGGCACGATTACAGACATTGACCGTGCGGATTATATCGATGCCGAGCGCCGCGCGATTTCTGACATGCAGGCGACGGGCAAGCCCTTTGTCGTGATCGTAAACTCGGCAGAACCTGAAGGGCAGGCGGCAAAACGCGTCTGTGAGGAATTGAAAGAAATCTTTGGCGTCAGTTGTCTGCGCGTGGATTGCCTGCGCATGACGCTTTCGGATATTCAGAACATTCTGTCTGAACTGCTAAAGGAATTTCCTGTGTCAGAATTGTGGTACTATCTGCCCGGATGGGTGCGTGCGCTTGATGACGAGAATGAAATCAAAACAGCGCTATATGAAAAAATGCGCGGAGCAATGCAATCGGCATCGAAACTGGCAGAGGCAGAAAAAGCAGTGATGAGCCTGCAGGAATTGGAAAAAGTAAGCGAGGCGCAGGTGCGATCGATGGATTTGGGGACGGGCGTTATTCATTGCGCGCTTGCGTTTCCCGAGGCTCTGTTTTACGAGGTGCTTTCCGACCAGTGTGGTTTTGAGATTGCCGATGATGCAGATCTCATGACACTTCTGCGATCGCTTTCCAAGGTAAAAGGAGAGTACGATAAGGTCGCTTGTGCCCTAGAAGAAGTGCAGGCAACGGGGTATGGCATCGTAATGCCCACCTCGGAGCAGATGCATTTGGAAGTACCCAAAATCATCAAGAAAAATGGCAGTTATGCCGTTCAGCTCCGTGCCAGTGCGCCGTCTATTCACATGATGCGCGCCGATATTGAAACCGAAGTCAGCCCAATGGTGGGCGATGAACAGCAATCCCAGGAATTGATTGCCTATCTGCTGTCTGAGTATGAAGGCAATACAGAAAAACTCTGGCAGAGTAACATTTTCGGCAAGTCCCTGTATGACCTTGTATCTGAGGGACTGAACACAAAGATTCGAAAAATGCCCGAGGATGTGCAGGTGAAACTCAAAAACACGCTTACGCGCATCGTCAATGAGAACACGGGCGGGCTCATTTGCATTCTGCTGTAAAAAACAAGGCTTCCGCAATCTGCGGAAGCCTTGTACGTTTATTCCCAGGTTGCCCAAATTTCGGGGCAGTAGCCGACAGTTGCCTGCTTGCCGTTTCGGACGATGGGCGTTTTCATAAGTTTTGGGTCATCAAAGATCTTGTCCTCTTTGGCAGTTTTGCTGTCCATGTGGCGCATGAGATCAATCTGCTCGTGCTTGAGACTCCAATCAATCAGATTGTCCACGCCGCCGACAGCGCGAAGCACACTGTCAAACTCACCGCCCGACATGCCGAATTTCAGCAGGTCAATGCGCTGGAATTTGATGCGGCGCTCCTGAAAGTAGCGCTCTGCTTTCTTTGTGTCAAAACATTTGGATTTGCCAAAGATTTGAATGTTCATTTCAATCTTCCTCCAGCATACGCATGGCCTCATGCCTGCTGTCAGCCGAGAACAGGAACGAGCCTTCCAAAGAATAGACCTCAATATGACCTCTTACATCGCGGATGATAACCTGCATCACAGTACGCCTCCTTTTGTTTTCTAGGCATACTGTATCATGCAATCAGTCCGTTAAATAGGACTTACCAGTTATCGCTTTCCCATACGGCATAGACCGTCATATCCTTGCGCGGTCTGTCAGATTCCTCGAGGAATTCGCCGTCTTCTGTCATCCAGCCGATGAACTCGTCATCTTCGCACTCAGCAGAGAACAGCGGGTCATATTCCGTACCTTCGCGGTAGAACGCGATATCGACCTCAACCTCACCGCGGTCTGTCTCAAAATACAGACAAACAAAGCCATCGGACTCTTCGCCTGTATAGTCATTGTCGAGGAACATCTGCAGTTCGCGGATACGGCGGGCGACCAGGTGCGAGTTGACCTGCGGATTGCTCGAGCCTACATGGCACCAGATGCCAAAGGCACTGGCAAAATCATTTTCGGAGTAATCGTCCTCAATGAGCAGGTTTGCAAGGCGCGACGAGCGCATCCAATCAGTACCGATGTTGTATGTAAAGGAAACCAGCGCGTCGTACTCGTGATCTTTCAGCTTGATTTTGTTCTTTTTGAGGAATTTATCAAGCTCAGCTTCAAAGTCAGAAATCATTTCACGAAGCAGAAGCTCGGCTTCCTTTTTTGTGATACCGTCGGGATAGTCATCGGGGTCACAGCGCGAGCCGTAGCCGATGGAGTACTGCTGATAGTCCCAATAAGGCTCTTCGCAGAAACCTTCGACGCTCATGATGTAATCAAGCGCTTCTTCCGAGGTGCGAAGTTCGGGAGCACCCTCGAGTTTTTCCTCGTCCTCGTCATCGTCTTTTTCCTCGTAGCCGTCAACATACGCATAGATGCGATGGGCAATGGCGGACAGTTCTGCGCGCGTCAGTGCTTTGGTCGGACGGAAGGTGTTATCATCATAGCCGCCGAGAATGCCGATTTCATAAAGCGCCATGATGTGATCATCGTTGGTGTCGGTAAAGACCTGCTCATCATCTTCGCGCGTTACGCCGAGCGAAATTGCCGCAATTTTTGCGACCATCGCGCGCGTAATGTTGATGTCGAGGTCGGTGATTTCTCCGCGTTGCAGGATGCCTGCGTCGAGCGCGAGATTGAGGAAACATCTCGCCCAGTGCGATTCGACAGGCGCAGGCTCTTCAAAGCCCGACGCGAGCAGAATCATCTTCAGTGCCTGACCTGTAGTTACGGTGTTTGCAGGGCGGAAGGTGCCATCACCGAAACCGCCGAGGATTTTCGCCTCGACAAGGTCCATGACAACATCATAGTACCATGCATTCGTCGGCACGTCGGTAAAGACGATAGACGGTTCTTTATCCTTCTTTGAAGGCTTTTTCTTTTCTTCGGGTTCTTCCTCGGGTTCTTCATCGAGCTCTTCTTCGGGCTCGGTGTAGAAGTCCTCCTCGGTAATATCTGCATCTTCCAGCCAACCACCGTCGTTGGCGGCCATCACGGGCATGGACAGAATGCCAAGCATCATAATCAGTGCAAGAAATAATGCGGTAATATGTCTTGTCAAGCTGTCACACTCCTTTCTGTTACGAGCAAATTTTCACTTATTATAACAGATTGGAGCGAAAAAAGCAATATAGGGGCGCAATGCAAAACACAGCAGGCTGTGCCTGCTGTGTTTGTGTATCAGATATTCTCAAGCCATGCGAGGACATCGCCATAGACTTCCTCGCGGTTTGTCTCATTGAGCATTTCGTGCCGACCGTCGGGATAGATTTTGACATCCACTTCCCGCATGCCCGCGCGCTTGAACGCATCGACGCATCGCAGGACGCCTTTTGCCATATGACCGACAGGGTCGTGCGCGCCAGAAATGAAGTAGACGGGCAGATTTCTGTCCATCTTCGCAAGATTTTCCTGCTGTTCGTTCTTCTCAATACCGCAAAGCATCTCGCGAGAGAGAGCAACTGTAATAGGGAAGCCGCACAGTGGGTCTTCGATATAAGCATCGACGACCTCATCAACTGTGCACAGCCAATCAAAAGCAGTGCGCCCGTTTTTGAAGGCCTTCGAATACGGGCCAAACATCAGCGCGTTCATCGCCTTGCTCACAGATAACTCCCCGATTCGCCGCTCTTCGACCGAGCACACGAGCAGACCTGCGCGCGTGAGCATCGGCTCTTCCCAGCCGGTGCCGGAAATGATGGCACCGTTGATAGAACCCGGATAGGTGTAAAGGTAGGTGCGCAGCAGGAACGAGCCCATGCTGTGTCCGAGCATATAATATGGAATCTGCGGATACTGCGCGGCAAAGTGCTCGTAGACGCAGTGTACATCGTCAACTGCCGCCATCCAGCCGCCCTTAAAGTACCCCTGGGGAAGACCCTGCATCATTGACATGCCGTGTCCCATGTGATCGTGTGCGACAACAAGGTATCCCTGCTCGTTCATCCAGCGCGCAAAATGATCATAGCGTGCCGAATGCTCCGCCACGCCGTGCAGAATCTGCACGATTGCCTTCGGATCTTCTTTCGGCTCCCAAATGCGGCAGAACAGCTCGACACCACCGGGAGAGGTCAGGTAAATTTCGTTCATATCTGCACTCCTTTTCAGAATTAATAAGTCCTGTTTATCGGACATAACTGTTTGTAGAATATAGTCAAACAGGAGGGATGAACCATGAAAAACGCACAGGTTATTGATTTCTACGCATACAGCCCCGTGAGAAAAGAACTGGATTTGGCGGACTTCCGCCGCAGAGCAGAAGGACGCTACCGCGCAAGCCTCTGCAGAAAGGCAATCGTCGCCGCAACGGAAACCGTTGTTACCGCGCTCATTGGTGCAGGCTTTGTACTTTGCCTTGCACTGGTGTTCACCATGCTGTGATACTGCTGTCCATACCGTAGAGCAGGGTATCGGACGCCTCGGTGTCGCAAAGCGACGCCGCGGCAAGCCCTGCAGTATGGAATACAAGCCAATCGCCTTCCTTGATGGCAGGCAGAATCCGTCCATCAGCCAAGAGCCTGCGCAGTTCACAGTCGCAATCGGACACATCGGTGACAACGCGCGATGCGCGCGAGGTCTTGCCGAGGGCAGAGATATGATAGTATGTGCCAAGTGGTTGACAATCTGTCAGTACACCATTGGGAATATCCACAAGCAGAAGCGGGCGCTCGCGCTTCACAACTGCGCGTACGGGTGCTAAAAATATTGCGTGCGGTGCGAGCAGATACTGCCCGAGAAGGGTATCGACGCACAAATCGTCTGCGCCATTTGGCAGAAGTTCGCCTGCAAGCGCGCGGATTTCCTCCCCGCACTGCAGAATATCCGGCGACGCGCCTTCGGGCTTGGGATTGTGTGCAAAGCCGCCGGCCAGGGAGCAGACGGAAACTTTGATACCTTTATCGTGCAATGTCGCGGCAAGGGAAAAGAGCCTGCGCGTGACGGCAGGGAAGTAGCCTTGCCTGATTTCAAAGGTGCAGGCAGGGAGCATCAAGCCGACAGATTCCGTACCATATCGCAGAAGATTTTCTGCCATGGCTGCAATTTCGTGCTCGTCCAAGCCCCACTTGACGCGGTCAAATGAGGTGTAAACAATGCCGTTTTCCGCAAACTTGCCTTTGGGATTACAGACAAGGATTGCATGTTTCGGTGGCATCTGCGGAAGCACATGCTTGGCACAAATGACGAATGTACAGCCGAGTCTGTGCGCAAGCGCCTCGGCATCGGGGTCTGTGGTGGCAGGCGCATAGAGTATCTGCGCGCCATCAAAGCCGAGCTTTGCGCAAAGGGCGAGTTGCTTGCCGCTATAACAGCAAACGCCGCAGCCGAGTTCTTTCAGCAGTAGTAATAACTGCGCAGGCACATACGCGCGCATTGGGAAGAACTGGCGGTATTGCTTTGCAAAACCGAATGCCTTGCGCAAGGTCTGCATCTTCTCGCGGATGCCACGCTCGTCATAGATCACAAACGGCTTATCTGCGGTTGCTGTAATCTGTTTGAGTGCTTTTTCGGGTATGAAAGTTGTGTCAGGCTGATATGTATTCATCATTTAACAGGTATCTGTTACTTGCTGTTGTTTTCGTACAGGATGGAAAGACCTTTTAGAAGCAGGTTGCGGTCGTAGATAATCTCGCGTCTGCAAAGAGGAAGCACGAAGCGCGAAATGCCGCCTGTTGCAACAATGGTAGCCTTTGTTCCGAGTTCTTCTTCCATGCGCTCGATCATCCCGTCGAGCATCGCGGCGTTGCCGAGCATGATGCCGCTTTGCATGCAGTCAATCGTGTTGCGGCCGATGGCTTTTTTCGGCTTATCGAGATTGATGCCGGGCAGAAGTGCGGCGCGCGCGGTGAGCGCCTCTGCAGAGATACGAAGGCCCGGGCAAATCGAGCCGCCAATGTAGGTGCGGTTTTCGTCAATGACGGAGATGGTCGTTGCTGTGCCCATGTCAATGATAATCAGCGGCGCGGGATATTCACGAAGCGCACCGACAGCCGCGGTGATGAGGTCACTGCCGATCTGCGACGGGTTATCCAGACGAATGTTGAGCCCTGTTTTCATGCCGGGGCCTACAACCATCGGTCGCTTGTCCGTCAGCTTCATGACCGCTGTTCGCAGAGAGTTCAGTACCTGCGGCACAACTGAGGAGATGATGACATCTTCAATCGAGCTTGTCTCGATATCATTAAGTGCGAGAATGTTTTTTAAGTCAATACAATATTGGTCCGAGGTTTTGATGAGGTCCGTAGCAATACGGGACTCATTTTTTATTTCGCCATGTTCAATACAGCCGATGACGATGTTCGTGTTACCAATGTCAATTGCCAAAAGCATAGGAAAACCTCCCAAAAGAATAAATTAATCGTAAAACAAATATCGCGCGTTAATCGTCGATATTTCGGATTTCGCAAACAGGCTTGCCGTTTTCAATCAAAATCACGCCGTAACTTGGGTTGCGCGAAACAGTACCGCAGCTGCCTGGATTCAATAGCCACAGATCATCCTGCTGCTGACACAGAGCAACATGCGTATGCCCAAAAAGCGCAATGTCCGCAGAGCAGGCTTTGGCCTCCGCCGTGAGCCTCTGCAGGGAACTTTTTACACCGAAAAGATGCCCGTGCGTAGCAAGGATCCGAACGCCGCCAAATTCACGCACGATTGTCGCGGGTGTTGAGATGGCATAGTCGCAGTTACCCGGCACATAAAGTATAGCAAGCGTCTGAAATGCGCAGGCAATGTCCTCAGCGTCGTGCAGATGGTCGCCAAGATGAATGACGTAATCGGGGTTTTCTTTTTCGATGGCATCATACATACCGCCAATCGAGCGGTGCGAATCGGAAAAAATAAGGATCTTCATACAATCACCTGCGGAAACATCTTTGCATACAATGGTAGTAAGTTATCATTCGGAAGGAGGCTGAATATGGACAACAAAGCAAATCCACTGCCGCAATTTTCTGCGGAGCAGATCCGAAGCGTTCTTGGCTCAAAAGAGGGACAGAAACTGCTCGCTCTTCTGAATCGCGATGGAGGAACCGCACTGAAGCAGGCGGCAGGCGCTGTCAAATCGGGGGATTATGATGCTGCTCGGCGCATTCTTGAGCCCGTGATGCAGACACCCGAGGCAGGCAAGCTTGTCGATGAAATCAATCGGAAGCAGGCAGGCCATGGATAATCTGGAACAGAGCATTCAAGCCGTTCTGCAAGACCCCGAGCAGATGGGGAAAATCATGGATATGGTCAAATCGCTCGGCATCAGTCCGCCTGAGCAGGAACAGCCGCCACAGGAACAGAGCACAATGCCTGATATCAGTCAGTTGCTAAATGGCCCGATGGGCGCAATGCTTACGCAGGCGGGCAGGTTGGATGCGCGTCAGCAGAATCTGCTCAATGCGATAAAACCGTTCTTACGCCCCGGCAGGCAGGAAAAAATTGACCGTGCCATGCAGGTGGCACGGTTGTCCCATCTTGCAGGCGCAGCGCTCAGAAACCGTGAGCAAAAAGACGAGTGATGTGGGGTGATTATGTGTACA
>JAZUCN010000091.1:0-2621 GCA_045639205.1 Oscillospiraceae bacterium
AACAACGCCTTCGAGAACTTCCTTGCTCTCGACAGCAGCTTCAACTTCTTCCCAAGCCTTGCCTGCTTCCAGACGCTTCTTGGACAGACGGACAACACCCTCGCCGTCGTTGACATGAACGACAACAGCTTCAACTTCGTCGCCAACCTTGACAACTTCCTCAACCTTAACGGAGGGGTCGGAAGTGAATTCGTCCAGCGGAATGTACGCGGTGTGCTTGGTGCCCAGATCGACTTCGATCTCGGTCGAGCCAACAGCCATAACCGTGCCGGTTACCTTATCTCCATTATTTAAAGTTTTGAGGGACTGCTCGAGAAGTTCGGCAAAATTCTCCTCCATTGCAGTTTCAACCTTGATTTCTTCGCTCATTTTTTTGTTTACCTCCTTAATTATCCACGACGGTGTGGAAGCACCTGCCGTGATACCCACAGTATTCACGTCGCGGTAAAGAAGCATATCGAGTTCCCCGGCGTTGTCGATCAGGGAAACTTTCGGACAGTATTGCCTACATATCATCGCAAGGCGTCCCGTATTGGAACTTCTTGCATCCCCGACCACGATCATGGCCTCGCATTGACCGGCCAATTCGGTGGCTTCTTTCTGACGCATTTCCGTAGCTCTGCATATTGTATCAAAGATTTCGCAATTTGTACACACTTTTTTTGCGATTTCGCAGCAAGAATTCCACAATTTCTGCGTACTGGTGGTCTGCGAAACCATTCGCATCGGCAAATTCTTGCGTTCAGGCTCCTCATTGAGCCAGTTTTCAAGTTCCTCGGGCGTTTCAAACACCACAGGATCTTCGCACCATCCTGCGATCGCAACGACCTCGGGATGGGTGCGCGTGCCGATAATAACGGCCTTCTGCCCGTTTTCTTTTGCCGCACTGATAATGCGGTGAATTTTCTTGACAAACGGACACGTCGCGTCAACGACCTCGCTTGCGCTCATCTGCAATCGCTCATAGACCTCGCGCGAGACGCCGTGTGAGCGGATGATGACGCACTCGCCGTCTATCGCCTGCTCCGGCTGTTCAATCTCGCGCACGCCAAGCGCCGCAAAATGCTCCATCACATGATGATTGTGGATGATAGGACCGAGCGTTGCAACCTTTTTTCCATCCTTAACTGCCTGCTCCACAAGCGACACGGCTCTGTCAACGCCAAAGCAGAATCCCGCCGTTTCAGCAATCGTAATCCGCATAGTCATCTCCGCCTGTCCGATAGATTGTTTTCAAAAGCTCATCTGCCGCACGATGAATCTGCGCGCGATTTTCAAGAATCTGTGCATCGTACACCACCGGCTCACCAAATACGACGTCAATGGGTCCAAACAGTTTCTTCTCGCGCGTAATGTACACGGGAACCGCAGGCACGCCTGCTACCGCTGCCATTCGCACAGCGCCCGTCTTCGCACGCACATGCTTGCCGCGCTTGACGCGCGTACCTTCAATGAAAATGAGTAGTTTATCATTTGCTTTCAGCGCATCCACACACGCATCGTAGGCAGACATGTCACTACTTCCGCGATTGACAAAAATAATGTGGAAGCTCTTGAGAATCCAGCCGACAACAGGCACCGTTTCAAGCTCTTTTTTTGCAATCACGCGGATGAGATTCGGCTGACGAAGTGCAAGCAAAATCCAAAGTGGGTCTGACATGCCCGCATGGTTGGCACAAAAGACCGCACCGCCCTCGGGAATATTCTCACGACCCTTGAAACGCGCTACGGGATGCCAGAAGAAAAAGGCAATGCGAACAATCACATATAAGACGATATACCAAAAGCGCATCAAATTTTCTCCTTGATGATCTGCAGAATCTTCTGCTTTGACTCCTCCAGCGTCATCGAAGACGTATCGAGCAAAATCGCATCATCCGCGCACTTGAGCGGCGCCGCGGCGCGCGTGGAATCCTGATTGTCGCGGAACTGCATGTCCGCCAAAACCTGCTCAAAGGTCGTCTTTTCGCCCTTTTCCGTCAGTTCAATAAAGCGGCGCTTTGCGCGCTCTTCCGCGCTTGCCGTGAGGAAAATCTTAATCTGCGCATCGGGAAGCACAACCGTACCGATGTCGCGGCCATCCATGATGACATTGTACTTGCGCGCAAACTCACGCTGCATATCCAGCAAAAACGCACGCACGACGGGAAGAGAGGAAACGCCCGAAGCATAGTACGAAATTTCGGGAGTACGAATCTCGTCGGTCACATCCGCGCCATTGAGAATCATGTGCTGACGGCCATCGTCTTCATAGCGAATTTCAATATTGATATCATCGAGCAGACGGGTCACGCCGTCAACATCCTTCGGGCCGATGCCGCAAAGGCGGATATGATATCCGACCGTACGGTAGATTGCGCCCGTATCTACATAGACAAAACCCAGTTCTTTCGCGGCCATTTTGGCCATGGTGCTCTTACCCGCTCCGGACGGGCCGTCAATGGCAACGCTGATGTATTTACTCATGTTTCATCCTCCATATTCTTCTGCTGTGCGACCGCCATCGCAGCGGCGTGCGCCGTCGACCAGGCAATCTGCAGATTAAATCCGCCTGTATAGGCGTCAACATCCAAAATTTCACCCGCAAAATACAATCCTTTTACGAGTTTGGACTGCATCGT
>JAZUCN010000092.1:0-8080 GCA_045639205.1 Oscillospiraceae bacterium
GGTCTGTAATTAAAAACGGAACGAGGGAGGCGGTTGCCTCCCTTTTTTCAAATGGAGGAAGCATGAGGCTACCAATTTCTAAACGCCTGCTTTGCTGTGCGGAATTGATAGATGCGCCTTGCCGTGTTGCTGACATAGGCACGGACCATGGCTATCTTGGGATTCATCTGCTGAGCAGCGGTAAGGCGGATTATATTGTTGCGGCGGATTTGCGGCAAGGTCCGCTTGATAACGCGATCAAAAATGCCAAGCGCTTTGCCATGATGGACAGGATGCGTTTTGTGTTAAGCGATGGTTTGCGGAATGTCGATGCAGACGAGATTGACACGATTGTCTGCGCGGGAATGGGTGGCGAACTGATCATCAGGATTTTAGAGAACTGCCCATGGATTTTTGATGCGAAGTATCGGTTGATTTTACAACCTCAGGCAACGCCGCATCTGCTTCGTGCATGGCTTGCGGACAAGGGGTTTTCGATTGAGCGCGAAATAGTTTGTCATGATGGCAGATTTTACTACACCGTGCTTCGGGCGCGATTTGGTGAGCGCATGATACTCTCGGAAGGTCAGCAGTACATTACGCCGCAGTTATTGCGCGAGGAGAGCGAACTTGTGCCTGCGTTTATCGATCAGACCATCGGTCAGCTTGAAAAGACGGTAAATGGCATGCGCTCTGCGCGCGAGGTACAGGAATCACGGCTGGCGTTTTATGCACAGGCGCTCGAGGAAATCAAGGCGATGAGGGATGCGTTATGACGAAAGTTAAGGATATTTTGCAGGTGCTGTTTGAGGTGGCACCTGCGTATATGAAATACGATTGGGACCATGTGGGGCTACTTTGCGGGCGCGAGGAGATGGAAGTTACGCGCGTGATGGTGGCGCTTGATCCGACGCCCGATGTGCTCGTTGAGGCAAAAGAGCGCGGCGCGGAGCTTGTACTGACGCATCATCCGCTGTTTTTTGGGACTCTCGATGCGGTGAATGACCAAACACTGACGGGCAGAAGTCTGCTGTATCTGATTGAAAACCACATGGCGGCGATCAATCTGCACACGAATCTTGACTGTGCGCCGGGTGGCGTGAACGACATTTTAGCGCAGAGGCTGGGGCTTTCAGATGTTCGGATCATCGAGCCTGCAGGTAAAGATGCGCAGGGCAGGGAATATGGCCTTTTGCGCTGTGGCACAGTGGATGAAATGCCGCTTGATGCGTTTGTTTCGCGCGTTTGTGAAAAACTCGGCTGTAGCGGCGTGCGGTTTGCCGATGGTGGCAAGTGCGTGCATCGCGTGGCTGTGGGCGGCGGCTCGTGCGGCTCGGAATTTAATAAGGTGCTTGCGCACGGCTGTGATACCTTTGTGACGGCTGATCTCAAGTACAACCATTTTGCGGAGGCGGAATTCCATGGCATCAATGTGATTGACGCGGGACATTTTGCGACGGAGAATCCTGTGTGTGAGTATTTGGAGAAGATTGTGTCGGATGCTTTCCCTGAAATTGAAGTTTTTCGCTCGAAAAAGCATGCAGACACGACACAATTTCTTACAAAAGGTTGATTTTAACAGGGCGAATATGGTACACTATCAGCAGTAATTTTCAGGAGGAAATACGTATGTCCGGACATTCCAAATGGCATAACATTCAGAAAACAAAAGGTGCACAGGCCGCAAAGCGTGCTGCGGCATTTACAAAAATATCGAAGGAAATGATCGTTGCGGTCAAGGAAGGCGGCGGTGTGACTGATCCTGCCTATAACTCGCGTCTTGCTACCGTCATCACGAAGGCGAAGGCGGCGAACATGCCGAACGATAACATCAAGCGCGTCCTGGAGAAGGCGGCTTCGGCAGGCTCTGGCGATGCTTACGAGTCGATCACCTATGAAGGTCACGGCCCGTGCGGCGTTGCCGTCATCGTCGAAGCGATGACCGACAACCGCAACCGCACTGCAGGCAGCGTGCGCCATCATTTTGATAAGTTTGGCGGCAGTCTCGGCACGAGCGGCTGTGTTTCTTGGTCGTTTGACAAGAAGGGCGTTATCATCATCGACAACGAAGATGGCGATCTGGAAGAAGATGCTGTCATGATGGACGCACTCGATGCGGGCGCAGCTGATTTCGAGCCCGAAGAGGAATGCTTCACCATCTACACCGATCCTGCGGACTTTAACGATGTGGTTAAGGCGCTTGAGGAGAAGGGTTACAGTTTTGCTTCGGCACAGATCGAAATGGTGCCGCAGAACTATCAGAGACTCGAAAAGCCCGAGGACATCAGCAACATGGAAAAGATGCTCGATCTGTTCGAGGATGATGACGACGTGCAGAACGTTTGGCACAACTGGGAGCAGGATTAACAATTCTTCCGCAAGGAGATCGTTTATGAAAAAGTTCACCATTTGGCTTCTCGTGCTGGCTATGGTGCTGTGTGTATTGGGTTGTGCATCGCGTGAGAAGGTCCAGCAGGCGCTTGGTCAGCAGGTGGTAGATGTCAACGAGCATGTGCGCCCCGAGCCTGAACCTGAGCCTGAGCCTGTGTATCCCGAAGAAAAGTTGGCGCTTGTCGTGGGTCTTTGGCGCACGCACAATTCGACCCTGCGTTTTTTCCCCGCGGCAGACGGCATTGTTGAGGTCGAAATCAAGGATGACGGCACTTGCGTGATTGACGGACAGACATTTGAGTGGGAGTTTTCTTCCGAGGAAGAGGGCGTGTGCGACATCTCGGTGTATGGCGCAGGGATTGAGCGCTACCGCTTTGGCTTTGTGGACAACAATCAAAGGTTTGAGATTGACGTTGTGCTCAAAGATGGGTCTGTGGAAGACTATCTGCCGTCCTATCGTCAAAACTGGGAATGATCTAAAAAGAGCGGAGAATTCCGCTCTTTTTTCGTAAGGATGTGAGGAATTTGCGTGCGGATTGTCATGTACATATGGTGCTCGACGGCAGATACTGGAAGGATGCGATTGCGCGGCATTGTGAGCGAGTAGACGAGGTGTGGGTGCGCGAGGTGCTCACGCGATACCGCGAGCAAGGAATTACGCATTTGCGCGATGGCGGCGATGCCTGGGGTGTTGGGCTGTTTGCAAAAGAAATTGCGGGTGAGTATGGCATCGTCTATCGCACGCCTGCGTTTCCCATCTACAAGGTCGGACATTACGGCGGATTCATTGGCAAGGGTTTTTCTGATTTTCACCAATACAAGGCGCTGGTGCTTGAAGCGAAGGCATCAGGCGCAGATTTTATCAAGGTCATGATATCGGGCTTGATGGATTTTGAGCAATTTGGTGGACTTTCGTGCGAGCCGCTGGAAAAGAGCGAGATTGCGCAGATGATTGCGTTTGCGCATGATTTGGGCATGGCGGTCATGGCGCACGCAAACGGGGCGCGGACGGTGCAGGCGGCTGCAGAGTTGGGTTGTGACTCTATTGAGCATGGTGCGTATCTCGATGATGAGGCGATTGCTTGCATGGCGCAGAGCAATACGATTTGGGTGCCGACGATATCGACCATTCAAAATTTGATCGGCTGTGGGCGGCACGCGGATGCTGTGCTTCAAAGGATAAGAGATTTACATGCGGAAAATATCCACAAGGCTGCAAAGTTTGGCGCGATGATTGCAGTTGGCAGCGATGCGGGAGCATTTTGTGTGCCACACAGTAAGGGCACAATGGATGAAGAAGGGTATCTGCTCGAGATTCTGGGCGATGGCGCGTGGGAAATTTTATTACGCGGGAATCAAGCAATATTTGAGCGGTTTTAAAGAGAAGCGGCGGCTGAGAGGCTGCCGCTTTTTTCTGCATAGAAACAGGACGGGCAGGCATAGGATGAAACGAAAGGGGAGGGAGGTGTTGAAAATGATGAAGAAGAATAGAATGCTCTCGCGGGTTGTGATGTCACTTGGTTTGACAATTGGCGTGTCGGTTGTGTTGTGTATGATTGCCGCGGCGCTTGTGAGGTCAGGTGTTATCAGCCAGCATTGGATGACGGGTGCGAGCGCTGTCTGCGCGGGGCTGGGAGTGCTCCTTGCGGGTGTGATCTCGGCGCGGCAGGAGATGGGCAAACGAGCGCTTGCAATCAGCCTCAACGCGCTTTGTATGTTCGCGCTGTGTCTGCTTGTGGGGCTTTCTGTGTTTGACGGTTCGCCGCGACAAGTTGGGCTGATGGGCGGAGCGATGGCAGGCGGTGCGGCTTTGGCTATTTTGACAACGAATTCGAAGCGAAAAGGGGGAGCGAAGCGCGCAATCCGCAAGAGAAGTTGCAAAAAGAAATAGGGTAAATTGTATTTACATACGCCATAAATTGTGAAAGAAAACTTGCAGAATTCAATATTTAGAGAATTGTAACGATTTTGACACTAAATATTGTGGGTTTGGGGCGTTTTATAACTGCATGGGCAATATCAAGGTTTCTAGATTTACATAATGCTGTTTACATAATACTTTGGCATAATCAACAAATTTTTGCAAAAAGACCAAAAATCCTTGATATTGCTGGTGTTTTAGGTTATATTATCTGCGTGCGCAGTTTCCGCATTGGTAGAAATAATTTTTTCTGCGTGATGCTTTGGCTGTTCTTGTTTTTTCGTTCTGTACATAATTTCTTGTACAGGAGTGGGTGAGAATGGGACGTGTTTGCGCACAGAAGCTCGATATGCATGCTCTAAACACGATATATTGTGGTTTTTTTCTTGCAATTTTCGTTTTAGGCGCAATATGCGGTTATCACATAGCGGTCAGTTGCAGGCCGGAAGTGCTGTGGTCATATTGGTCGGCGTACTTAACTGCAAGTCCGATGCTGCGCCTGTCGACGTTTGCGGCGGCGCGTTATTGTGTGGTGCTGTATGTGTTCAGAAGAACGGTGTTCGGCGCGTGGTTGCTGCCGTTTGCGATTTTTTCGCGCGCGGTTCTGATTTCGTTCTGTGTATCGTCTTATTATCTGGCTGTGCCGTTTTATGCGGTGCCGCGTCAGGTGGTTTTGCTTTGGCTCTGCGATTTTTCTTTGTTGGTGCCAATGCTTTTGCTCGGCAGAAGGGCGGTTTTGTGTGCGCTTGCAGTGTACACAGCCTTGCCTGCGGAGTAGTTTGAATGTTGGAAGGACGTCTTATGGCAAACATCATTTCGCGGTATGAATCGTATCTCGTTCATATCAAACATGCCTCTGACAATACGGTATCGTCGTATATGCGCGATATTCGTCAGTATGCATCATATCTGATGACCCTGGGCGTCGAAGTGTTGGATGCTACGCAGAAGACAGTTTCGCAGTACATGCAGTGGCTGCGTGAGCAGGGGAAGTCTCCTGCGACGATTTCGCGCTCGCTGGCATCGCTGAAGAGTATGTATATCTTTGCGATGAACGAAGATGAAATCGATAACAATCCTGTCTACAACATTACGGTTGAAAAGACAGAGAAGAAACTGCCGCAGATCCTCACGGGCAAGGAAGTCGAACTTCTGCTTGCACAGCCGCGCACATCCGATATGAAGGGCTGTCGCGATAAGGCGATGCTCGAAGTGTTGTATGCCACGGGCATTCGCGTCAGTGAACTCATTGGTCTGAATATCGAGGACGTGAGCACAGCAGGTGGTTTTATCCGCTGTGAGGGCAGCGGCAAGGTGCGTATTATTCCGCTGTATCCCGAGGCTTTACAGATTCTCGGTGACTACATAGAAAATGTCAGACCGAAGATGATTGCTGTTCCGACAGAACGGTCGCTGTTTGTCAATGTTTCAGGCGAGCGCATGTCGCGCCAGGGTTTCTGGAAAATCATCAAGTATTATCAGGAAAAGGCTCAGATTGACAAGGATATCACGCCGCACACACTTCGTCACAGTTTTGCGGCGCATTTGCTGGAAAATGGTGCGGATTTGCACGCGATTCAGGAGATGCTCGGTCACAGCGACATTTCTTCTACGCAGGTTTATGCTCAGCTCATCAAGCAGAATCTGAAGGCTGTTTATAACAAATATCATCCGAAGGCATAAAAACACCGATGGAGAGGGGATTCTCCATCGGTGTTCTTGTTTTTTTGTTACATGCCGATACCCGTCATGGCCTCGAGTACTTCATATTGCTGACTGCTGAGGTCCTTCTTCATGGACAGGCCTTCCAGGATGTCGATATCAATCATCTGCCCGTTCTTTGCGCAGATGACGCGGTTTGTCTTTTCGGCAACGAGCGCCTGTACGGCATGGTAGCCCATGCGTGTTGCCATGACGCGATCGCGGGCGGTAGGCGTGCCGCCGCGCTGGATATGTCCAAGGATGGTCACGCGGGGGTCAAGGCCGAGTGTTTCACGAATCTGCTCCGCGACGTCATTCGCGCTTCCTGCGCCTTCGGCTACGACGATCATGTGATGCGTTTTGCCGTTCAGTCGAGCTTGACGAACCTTTTCCTTGACATCGATATCAAAATCGTAGCTCCGCTCGGGCACGAGCACAGCTGTAGCACCGACCGCAAGACCGACATAGAGGGCGAGGTGACCGGCGTTGCGTCCCATGACCTCGACAACGGAACAGCGCTCGTGCGAGTGCATCGTGTCGCGCAGACGGTCGATTGCCTCGACGGCGGTATTGGCGGCGGTATCGTAACCAATGGTGTAGTCTGTGCAGACGATGTCATTATCAATGGTGGCAGGGATGCCGACGACGCTGACGCCAAGCTTGGACAGAGCAACGAGGCCGCGGAATGTGCCGTCACCGCCGATGCCGACGATGCCGTCAAGACCAAGGAGCTTACAGGTTGCGGCGGCCTGTTGTTGACCCTCCAGGGTCATGAAGGCGTCACTGCGTGCTGTATAAAGAATCGTGCCGCCGCGATTGAGCACATGGCTGACGCTACCGGCGTCAAGCTTTAGAATGTCACCGGAGATGAGTCCGTTAAAGCCGCGGCGGATGCCAACACATTCGATTCCACGATAGATGGCCGCGCGGACAACCGCGCGTACTGCGGCGTTCATACCGGGTGCGTCACCGCCGGAGGTGAGCACGCCGATTCGTTTGATAGGATGATCCATAGGGAGACCTCGCTTTGATGGTTTTTATCTATTTTACTCGAAATGAAAGCAGAAGTAAACAGAAACAGAAAAAAAGACAGGGAAGAGGTAAAGAACAGTTTTGGGGCGGATTGGGCATTAAGATGTTTTTGATGATTGCTCTGATTGTTCTTTACATTCCGATTGGCGTGATCTTTGAAATGCTCAAGAAATATTGAGCATTTGCGTGCACTTGCAACGGTAAGGGAAGAAGATGCCGTTCAGAGCTTGTTTCCTAGCCATCTTGACATTTAACGCAACAAAATAAAAATTTTGTTGCGTTCGCAGTAGAGGTATGCTATAATAATAGCAGGAAAAGTCGTCAAAGGGCTCATTCGGTCGGGAAATTCCCGTTTAGAGCGATTTTAGCCCTTTTCGTGCGATGATACCCCTTTTTCGGGCAATTCTATTGAATTGGAGTGATTCTATGGAAGGTTTACGTGAAGCGCCGCAGGTTCTGCGTGATTTTCTCTCATACCATGAAAATATCAAAGGTCAATCTAAATTGACGACATCCGAGTATTTTTTGGATTTGCGGATGTTCCTGCGATTTATAAAGCTTATGCGTTGTGAGATGCCTTATAACACGCCGTTGGCCGATGTTCCGATTCGGGATATTGATTTAGGCTTCATCCGCTCTATCACAACATCGGAGATTTTTGATTTTCTTTCCTATTTGGCTAATGACAGAACGCCTGACGAAAATGCAAGAAAAGCCGGCATCGGCGCATCGGCTCGTGCAAGAAAACTTTCAGCAATTAAGGCATTTTACAATTATTTAACCGTTAGCACCAAGCAAATCAGCGAGAATCCTGTCAAGGATATTGAATTCCCCCGTATTCGCAAGGGGCTGCCCAAATATCTATCTTTGGAGCAATCCAAGGCGCTCTTGCAAGCGGTTTCGGGACCCAATCAGACACGTGATTTTGCGATTTTGATGCTGTTTTTAAACTGCGGTATCCGTCGAGCAGAGCTCGTGGGATTGAATTTGACGGATGTATATGATGACCGCCTGCGCGTGGTCGGCAAAGGCAACAAGGAACGTATTGTTTACATG
>JAZUCN010000093.1:0-3749 GCA_045639205.1 Oscillospiraceae bacterium
CACGCGCGCACGCACGCACCGCAATGGTCGCAGATGTGCTTTTCGGGGATGGGGTCAGCCTCGAGCGGCATATCCGTCAGAATCACGCCAATGCGCTGACGGGGGCCAAATTCCTCGGTCAAAAAGACCTTGGAGAAGCCAATCTCGCCAAGACCCGCAAGATACGCCGCGATGCGGTGATGCACGCTGACCTCGCGTCTTGCCTTGCCCTCAATCTTATTGCCGCGCGGACCGCGCTCGGGCACGGTGGTCGCAGAGGTGACGATAGCGGCTTCATAGCCTGTGTTTTTCTCAATAAATTTCGATAAGTAATAGCCCTTTTGGATGAGCTGACGGGCAATGCCCGTATAGCCGAAAACCGTATAGCTCGGCCAATGCGTGCCCTCTTCGATGCCGCGGTAACAGCCGCGCGGCACACGCAGAAGAAACACAATCACGCTCTTGCATGTGGGCATGATGTTCTTCGGGTCAGAAAACTCAGGAGCATCTGCAAAGCGCTCAATGTTGGCGATGCCGATTTTGTCGACGCCCAACTCATTCAGCGCATACTCCTTGATTTGAGCGGCAGTCAGCATATTACTGCTCCTTTCTGAAGGCGTTAACGTACTTGAGTTTCAGCACATCACGCTTTTCAAGAGCCGCCACGCAGGCTCTGCCGCAGGCCGCGCCGATGCGGTGCGGTTCAGCCGAGGCCAGATAAGGATTCGGGGTCGCGCCGCTCTTGCAGATCAGGCAGCTTTCCACGCAAAGGGTGTTCCATGCGACTTCCTTGCCCATGACCGCCATCTTGCTCATGTTTTTAAGGTCAATGGCGTGCGCGGGACAAGCGTCCATGCAGGCGGTGCAATCGCCGCAAAGGTCAAGTTCTTTGACCTCATCGGCTTCAATTTCCGCGTCGGTGATGATCATGCTGAACACCTGGCGAGGACCATATTCGGGTGTGAGGAAGAATTTGCCCTTGCCGATCGTGCCAAGACCTGCCACCATCGCGGCATAGTCAAAGTTCAAAATGACATCGGGCGCGGGCTTGTCGGGAGCAACCGGCACGCCTTGATTGCGAAGTTCCAGCGGGTGCTTGTAAAGCGGGGTCGCTTCCGCGCCCATATCTTCGAGCCAGCGCGTGAGGTTATAGGTGCTCTGAATCTGAATCAGCGGCTGAACAGGGTCGCCCGCGCCGAGGGTATGCCATGCGGTGTTTTCTTCCACACCGCGCAGAGCGCCGCGCGTGATCATGAAGCCGAGAACGATGACGCTCTTGGCATCGGGGCTGATCGAGCACGGATGGCCGTTTGCAGGCAGACCGTCAAAGCGCGAAACAGGCGCGACACCGACAAGGTCTGCACCAAAATGCACGGCGGCACCTTCCACTTCTTTTTTCGTCAGCTTCATATCTTCTTCCTCACTTCGTTTTAATCTACTTGATTATACGGACAATCGAGCACACAGTGCTCCACAATGGGTGCAAAGTTGGTGATCTGCAGACGGTCACTGCCGCGAATTGTCTGTTCGAGTTCTTCTTCGGTAATTGTCTCGGGCACAGGATAGTCATTCTGGCATCCGAGGTATTTCGGGCCCTCATCTGCCACAAGACCATAGCGCGATGCCCAGTCACAGCGGAGCTTGTCGAGCGGCGCGAAGCGGTAGGTGTTGCCCTCGATGCAAAGCTCGATGGCTTTCCCCTCGCCCTGCAATGCCTGCGCGGGACAGCCCTTGATGCAAAGTTCACAGCCGTCGCAAAGGCTCTTCTGCGCGCAAAGTTCGCTCGCTTCCAAGGGTGCATCGGTCACGACAGCGACATAGCGCACCTTCGTGCCGTAAGTTTCGTTGATTACAAGGCCGTTTTTGCCCATCGTACCCATACCTGCGCAAAGCGCGGCAACAGCATTGGCGCGGATGCCCGGCAGAAGCCATGCATACGCTTTCGATGCCATGCCGTCAAGGTCGGAGGTCACAACGGCGCGGTAGCCGTTCTGCTGAAGAACGCGCGCGAGCATATTGGCGTTTTCTTCATTCTGCAAAAGCATTTCCTTATGTACCGTCACCGCGTAGTGCGCGCCCTTGGGAGCAGGACCCTTGCCGACATTTTTGACAGATCCGTCCAAAAACGCCATGCCGAGCACGATGACATTCTTTGCCCCGGGAAGATGATCTTCCGCGCGCTTGCAAATAAGTTCCTGCGCGAACACGGCAGGATTCTTGGGTTTGCCCTTCATCTCAATGGCGCGCGTGGCGCGGATGCCCCACCCCTGCTCTTCGCAGACGAAATACTTTGTGCCTGCGTAATGCTTATCGAGTTGGTCTGCCGCTTCGTTGAGTCTGGAAACGGGCGCAACGCCAAAGAGTTCACTTCCGCCCTGCTTGGCGGTCTGCTCGAGGAATTTACGCAGTTCGGCAGAATTCTCCTTGCCTGCGTAAAGTTTGCCACTATCGATGTACTGCGTGGCAAGCGGAATATTGCTTAAAATCAGATGTGCTTTGTACTGCGATGCATCCACACCAAAGTGCGCAAGAACAGCGCTTACATCGATGCCGCTCTCAACAAGCGTATCGAAGCCCTGTTCGAGCTCCAGTTTTCTCGCAAGCCACAGCGCGTTGCGCTGGGCACTGCGGAACATTGCCGCATCTGCGCCTGTGGTAAACTGCTGCAAAACAGCAATCACGCTCTCGCAATTCGGAAGCACCTTGCGGGAGTCAATGTCCAGTTTTTCCAGGTCGTCACGCGAAATGACGCCAAGCGCGCTGATCGCGTGTTCCTGCAGATAGGTGCGCATCAGCATTTCTGCCTTTGCGATGCCGTCAGAGGTAAAGTCTGCCGCGACATCGCGCCGCCGTCTGGGCGACGGCGCGAAACTGCGGTCCATATAGCGTTTGTTTCTCGGCACGCACCATTTCAGGCACATGCCCATTTTCCAGGTAAAACGCTTTTCGGGATCACCGTGCGCCGCCTCCTCACAGAGGCGGAGCACGGTTTCTTCATCCGTGTGTTCGGGACGGTCCATGAAACTGTCGAGCTGGAAGTTTTCACCGCACGCACAGCGCCAAAGATTCTTGTGCTGGAATTCAAACGTGCGCTCTCCGATTTTCACAGACATCGGGCCCTTGCTCTCTTTGTCAAAGACCTGTCCCGGACATTTTCTTTCACACAGCTTGCAGCGGTCACAAATCGGCTCGCCTGCATACATGGGGTCATGTACAAGCGGCGCATTTGTGACAAGGGTAATCAGACGCTGTCTCGGGCCAAACTCGGGCGTCAGGCACAGATTATTCCAGCCGATTTCGCCCAGGCCTGCCGCAGCGGCAGCATAGTAATGGGTGATATCGCCCGAGAAGCCGCGCGGCGAATCTTCATTCTCGCGATAGTTCCACCAACCGGTCGACGGGGTGAACAGCGCGTGATAGCCAAGCGACTCAATGTACTTGCACAGACGATATGCGGCATAGTTGCAATGCTCACTTGCCACATGGTTCGATACCGACGGACCCGGATAACGCGGGTCGGGCGAGCCGCCGAGCTCGATGCACGAGTCGAGATAGTGGATGCCGAGCGAAATGGTGGCGGTGCAGTCCGCCATCAGCGCACGCGGGGAGCGGCTGAAAGGCGCACTGACCCAGCGGTTAGGGTCGCCAATGCCGACCAGGTCTGCGCCAAAGCGCTTCGCGGCGGCCTTGATATCGTCTGTGAGCTTCTGATTACCCATGACCATTGCAAGTTTCTCTCTTCTTTAGATTTCTTTGCCGTCTGCCAGGCA
>JAZUCN010000094.1:0-5052 GCA_045639205.1 Oscillospiraceae bacterium
GCCGCCTTTGCAACCCACCGCGAGGCAATTTCCCGTATGCTCGACACCCTGCTCGCAGGTGTCATCGACACCCTTTCTGACATTTCCTGTGTCGGCTTCAAGGTCGTGCACGCGCGCGGCATCTCGGGCACGCAGTTTTTGACCGATGATGTCCTTGCAAAAATGGAAGCCTTCAATTCTGTCGCACCTGCGCACAATCCGCCCTACATCGCGGCCATTCGCCAGTTCCGTGAACTCATGGGCGATACGCCGCTTATCGGCGCGTATGAAACCGCCTTCCATCAGACCATGCCGCCAGAGGCAAGCCTGTACTCGATTCCCATTGACATCAGCCGCAAGTATGACATCCACCGCTACGGCTTCCACGGCGCTTCGCACGAGTATTTGTCGACTTGGGTTGCCGATGCCATGGAGCGCGAAGACCTCAAAATTGTCTCCTGCCATCTTGGCGGAAGCGGCAGTATCTGCGCGGTGAAAAACGGGCAGAGCATTGACACCTCCATGGGCATTTCTTTGCAGTGCGGCGTGATGAACAACAACCGCTGCGGTGATATTGTCCCCTACATCATCTTCTACCTGGTCGAAGCTTGCGGCATGAGCCTTGCGGAAGTGAAAAAGATGCTGCAGACCGAGAGCGGTTTCTACGGCATGTCGGGCGGCGTGTCCAATGACCTGCGCGATGTCGAGCAGGCGGCAAACGCCGGCAATGAAGACTGCGCCAATGCTGTGTTCTCCTATGCTTACAGCATCAAAAAATACATCGGCTCTTACGCCGCGGCAATGGGCGGACTCGATGCTATCGTCTTCGGCGGCGGCATCGGCACCAACAGCGCCACCGTCCGCGCCCTCGCGCTTTCCGATTTGGAGTTCCTCGGTGTCAAACTTGACGGTGAAAAGAACCGCCACGCATTCCCCGGCCGCGATATTTCCATCGACGGCTCGCCTGTGCGCATCTTCGTGGTCAATACCAACGAAGAAATCGTCGTGGCAAGGAAAGCGCAAAAACTGCTCGAATCCAATTAAAAAAGAGCCATCCCAAGCGGGATGGCTCTTTTCTTATTTCTCTTTTTTCTTTTTGAAAATCATGCCAACAAGAAAAACAATAATGGCAGGCATGATAAAATATATCGCATTGACAAGAATCCAAAGATAAAACGGCGCGGAATTCAAGCTTTCAGAATACCTTGTGTAATCGGCAATCGTCTTGATGATAAAAACAAGGAAAAGAAGCAGGCTCACCATACAGCACGCCTTGAATTTCATGAAGATTTCTCCCTATTCGTAAAAACTCATCTGATTGGGACGCAGGTTTTCGATGCTCTTCAAATCGCGTACCGCCGTCGCTCCACGCGCGATAAGCGCTTCGGTCGCTTTGCTTCCATCCTCACAGACGAACACCTCTGACCATCCGCGGTGCAAATTCTCCGTCGTGCCGCTCCATGTGCCGCCCTTGCCGAGCGTACATTGGGCAACAAAGGTCTTTTCGCCCATCGCATGAATCAGCCGATTGCGCGAAAGCGCCCTCTGCGCGGAAAACGGAATATCAAATCCGCCCTCCGACACATACAATACGCCCTCGCGCGCATCGGGCGCATCGAGACTTCCTGCGGGAAACTCCATCACGCATCCGCCTGCGGACAAGCACGCCCGCTCGGCTTCCCTGTCCGCGCCAATCGCGCCGCCCGACACAAGGCAAAAACCCTCCTGCGCGGCAAGTTCGCCCACGCGCTGGGCGAATCGCTGTCCGCTCGGCATCAGTTCGCGCGAGCCCACGCAGGCGATAAACCGCCCATTTAACATGGACAAATCACCCTTGCAGAACAGCACCGCAGGCGAAAGCGCCTGCAATTTTTGCGCCAGTATGGTCGGATATTCTTCACTGATACGAGTAATCACCGAAATGCCACGCCGTTTCGCACTTTCAAGATACCGATCCAGTTCCGCTTCGCCATCAAGCAGATGCAAAATCCTCTGTGCCTCGTCTTCTTCATAGCCAAGCCGCAAAAGTTCCGCCTGCGTAAGTTCGGCATCAGGATTCTGATTTTCCGTGCCAACTGCCTGCACGCGCCGAAACAGTTTCTGATACTGCGCGAGCGACAGGGGCTGAACATCTGTCCGCCCAAGGCTGCTGCAAAGCAGCAGCATCGCGCGCTGCGCGCCTGTCAACGCCAGCGCCTGCGCGGTGCAGGCTTCTTGACTTCCTCTTCGACCAGCGCGCCATCGTCTGCAAACTTCACGCGCTTGACCTCATAATGCGAGTATTTTGCAATCTCGTCGAGTTTCGCCTGTTCGGGGAATGTGCCGATGACCGACACGGCAATACCCTTCCTCTTCGCGCGACCTGTTCTTCCAATGCGGTGAACATAATACTCGTTCTCCGCAGGCACGTCAAAATTGATGACACAGTCGACATCGTCAACGTCAATGCCGCGTGAAGCAACATCGGTCGCAATCAGCACCGCGAGTTTTCCATCCTTGAATTTGCGCATCGTCTTCTCGCGCGTTGCCTGCTTGATATCGCCGTGCAGGCAGTCTGCGTCGAAGCCTGCATAGCGCAGATCATCGCTCAAACGCTGGCACATATGCTTGGTATTGCAGAAGATGATGGTGCGCTCGGTCGCGAGCGTGCGAATCAGCTGCATCGTCGCCGAGATTTTTTCCAGCGGCGGTACCGTGATAGAATACTGCTGAATATCGGGGCGGTTTTCCGTATCGGCAGGCACGGTGATCTCCACCTCGTCGCGCTGATACATCCACGAAACGGTCATGACCTCCTGCGAGATGGTCGCCGAGAACAGACCCAACTGGCGGCGGTTTTTGATTTTGTTGATGATTTTCGTGACATCATCAAAGAAGCCCATATCGAGCATGCGGTCGGCTTCATCGAGCACAACCGTCTGAATTTTATCCAGCCGCAGGGTTTTGCGGTTATAGTGATCCATCAGCCGTCCCGGCGTTGCCACGACGATCTGCGGATGGTTCTTCAGCTGTTTGATTTGTCCTTCAATTTTCGCGCCGCCGTAGACAACCGCTACGCGGATACCCTTGTAAAACGCCAAAAGGCCGCGCAGTTCATCGCCAATCTGAATGGCAAGTTCGCGCGTAGGCGCAAGGATGAGTCCCTGCAGATCCTCCGACTCGGCATCGATATGCTCGATCATCGGAATGCCGAAGGCAAACGTTTTGCCTGTTCCCGTCGGCGCTTTGGCAATGACATCCTTCCACTCCATAAGTGGCGGAATCGCCTCTGCCTGAATTCTTGTGGGATAGCCATATCCCTTTTTCTCCAGCGCCTGCAGGACCTGCTCAGAAAGTCCCAAGTCGCGGAAAGTCAAATGTTGTTCCATGCTTTGTTTCCTTTGTGAAACCCGAAGTCAGAACGGCTTCGGGTTTGAGTTTACATAATCAATATATTGGAACTGTACGCCATTCTCTTCCATCATTTCGGATCGCGCACTGATGTTCCAGTTTTCTTTTTCATCGAGATTTGGGAAGAATCGATCGGCAGCCAGGTTGACATAAGTCTTTGTCACCCGCGCAACCTCGCAGTAGTCCAGCAGTTGCTCATACAAACTCGCGCCGCCAATCAGGCACAGTTCTTCCTCGCACGCACGCATGGCGGCAAAGAGTTCTTCCATGCTATGCATGATTTTTGCGCCCTCTGCCTCAAACGCGGGGTTCGTCGTCAAAACGATATTCGTGCGGTTCTTCAGCGGTCTTCCGCCCGGGAAGGTTTCAAGCGTCTTTCTGCCGAGGATAACGGTTTTCCCCGTTGTCAGTTCGCGAAAACGCCGCAGGTCTGCCGAGATGCTGACAAGCAGTTGATTTTCAAACCCGATGCCCCAGTTTTCCGTTACGTTGACGATCAGTTCCATCTTCCTACCTCAAATCGCAACAGGGATTTTCTCATTGAACTCCGCGTACTGATAGCCTTCCATCTTAAAATCTTCGAGTTTGAAGTCATAGAAGTCCTTGACATCAGGGTTCATCACAAACTTCGGTGCTTCAAACTGCGGATTTTCGAGCATTTTCTCTACCAGCGGCACATGGCGGTCGTAGATATGGCAGTCGGCGATGACATGGACAAACTCGCCCACCTGCAGTCCCGAAACCTGCGCCATCATGTGCGTGAGTGCGGCATACTGCACCACGTTGCAGTTGTTGGCGGTCAGCATATCCTGGCTGCGCTGATTGAGGATAGCGTTGAGCGTGTTGCCGCTGACATTAAACGTCATCGAATACGCGCAGGGCGCAAGACCCATCTCGTGCAGATCGTGATGGTTAAAGAGGTTGGTCATAATGCGGCGCGATGCGGGATTGTACTTCAGGTCACGCAGAACGCGGTCGACCTGGTCAAACTCGCCATCGGGATACTTGTGCTTTACGCCCAGCTGATAGCCATACGCCTTGCCAATCGTGCCGTTGCCCACGTCCCAGCTGTCCCAAATGTGACTGCCGAGCTCTGCAATGACATTCGACTTCTTCTGCCAAATCCAAAGAAGCTCCTGAATGCAGGACTTATAGTAGGTTCTGCGAAGCGTCATGATGGGGAACTCTTCGCGCAGGTCATAGCGGTTGACCACACAGAACTTCTTCACCGTATGCGCAGGTGCACCGTCATCCCAACGGGGGCGTACTTCGCGGTCGGTATCCCAAACACCGTTATCAAGAATATCGCGGCAAGTTGCAATGTACAGTTCGTCTGCTCTGCTCATTACAAATCCCTCCATTTTTGCACATATTTTTGTCATTATAGCACACAGCGTTTACTTTTGGCAATAACGCGCACAAAAAGACACCCGACAAAGTCGGGTGTCTTTTCTCATAAATCGTCCGCATCCTGTACGGGCACTTGATACACATCATCCGTCGGCTTTCCCGTCCAGCTTCCCAAGGGGTCGTTCTGGCTCGAAATGTCGCAGATGATTTTCTCCACAATGTCATCCTGCTGTTTCTTTTCGCGTTTTTTCATGTTACCCTCCTGCAATGCCTGCAGGATAGCCTTTGCAAAACACGCGAAATTATGCATCAGCCATGCCGATGATGCGTGCC
>JAZUCN010000095.1:0-4829 GCA_045639205.1 Oscillospiraceae bacterium
AAAAATACTGCGCATTGAGCAATTTCTTGCAGAAAACCGCCGCAGAATAACTGCTAAAGCACAACAAAATCCCGTATCGCTTTTCCGATACGGGATTTTTGTTTAGTCTTTCGGTTCGAGTGAAAACTCCATGCCGGGCATGTTGTATTTTGCGCCCGCGAGGGTGTTATACGGAAGCTTCTCCCAATCGCTGCTGCCGACGAGTTTCTCGACCGCACGCAGATTTTCCTGTGTGTCGGTGATGTTCGGAATCAGCGGCGTTCGCAGCAGGTGCGGCTTGCCGCTTTGCTGCAGGGTACGAAGATTCGCCAAAATCGGCGCGTTATCACAGCCCGTGTAGCGCTTGTGCATCGCGGGGTCCGCCAGTTTCACATCCATGATGACGAAATCCAGGCGCTCTAACACCTTGGAAAAGACCTCGGGTGATGCAAACCCGCTCGTTTGGATGCACAGATGCTCGCCGGCTAACTGCTCCATAACCTCAAGCAGGAATTGCGGCTGAAACAGTGGCTCTCCGCCCGAGAAGGTGATGCCGCCAAAGGCATCGCCCATACTCTCACGGTAGGTCTTGAGGCGATTTGCCAATTCCTGCGAGGTGTAGCGTTTGCCTGCGACCTCCAAACAGCCGTTGGGGCATCGGAGGATGCATCTGCCAAAGGGCCTGCACAGCTCGTGCTCGCACGGCTGGCGGCATGCGCCGCAATGTACGCAGGTTTTCTCGCGCGCCATCAGCTGCGGCTCGGAAGAAAGACCCTCGGGGTTATGACACCAGGTACAGCGGAGCGGACAGCCCTTGAAGAACACCGTTGTGCGGATGCCCGGACCGTCGTGCACCGCCATTTCCTTGATGTCAAAAATCGTGCCGCTTCTCATATTGCATAGACCTGACGCGCGAGCACCTGATCCTGGAATTCCTTGTCGAGCTCGACAAAATATGCGCTCCAGCCCCAAATGCGCACGACAAGCTGACGATGGCGCTCGGGGTGCGCCTGTGCGTCCTTGAGCGTCTCAACATTGACGGCATTGAGCTGCAGCTGGTGGCCGCCCTTGTCGACGAACATCTTGACGAGTCTGCCGACCTTTTCCACACTCTCTTCGGTGGAGAACAGCGACTGGTGGAACTCGAGCGTCAGCGGCCCGCCATTGATGGCGCGCTCAAAATGGGGCTTGGTCATCGAGTTGATGACGGAAACAGGGCCATTAACCTTTGCAAAGAGGCTGACGGAGAAGTTTGTGCCAAGCGGCTCACCCTTGCGGCGGCCGTCGGGCGTTGCGCCGACCTCGTCAGCATGCCACAGATAGAACATCGCGCTGCCCGTTCCTGCGCGGAAGATACCGCCGCGCGAGTTGGTCTTGCCCTCAAGCGCGTTTGCAAAACTATCGAGCAGGGAAACCGCGATTTCGTCGACATACGGATCATTGTTGCCAAGCTTCGGCGCGTCAAAGCGGAGCGTATGCAGAAGCTCTTCATAGCCTGCAAAGTCGGCATCGACAGCGCGCAGGTTTTCTTCGACCGTGAGTTTCTTTTCCTCGAAAACATACTTGCGAATCGCGGCGAGCGAGTCCGCGGCGGTTGCGATGCCGGTGCCGTGGATACCGTAGTTGTTATACTTGCCGCCCTTTTCAATGTCGCAGTCCATCAGCACATTCATAAACGGCGAGGGCACAAACCACACATTGTCCGTCTTTTTGCAGATTTCTGCACAGCGGCGGCCTATAATCTCTTCGACCTTGCCGTAGAAAGCATCAAAGTTTTCGCTCTTGGCAAGTTCTGTGCGGAAGGCTTCATCAATCACGCCCGTAAACGACAGCGCACCAATGTTGGCAATGTCCGCTCCAACAAAGGGAATGATGAACTCCCAACAGGCAGCGACGGTGTAGTTTGCGGCGTCCGCAGGCTCGTAGCCGAGTTTTACGAGCGCGGGGATGACCACATCGTCATTCGAGTACTGCGGGAAGCCAAGACCTGCCTTGGTCAGGTGGCTGGCTTTCGTATAAATCTCCTGCGGGGTTTTCGAGCTCACGCGCAGGTTGATTTTCGGGTCGATAAGCAGATTGTTGCAGCTTGCCTGCAGGCAAAGTTCGGACAATACATTAAATACTTCCTCGCCGTTCTCGTCCATGCCGCCGAGCATCATGCTCTGTCCGTTATCGCCCTGCTGAACACCCACATACAGGTCACTGTCGATGTTGAACGACAGGAAGAAATCTTCGAGCAGTGCCAGTGCCGACGCTTCGGTATGCACGCCCGCTTCCAAATCTTTCTTCAGATAGGGGTAAATATAGCGGTCAAAGCGGCCGACGGTGTTGTGATAGTTGCCCTCGAGCCACAGCGAGAAGTGCAGAATGCGGAAGAACTGCAGCGCCTCGCGGAAGTTGCGCGCGGGGTAACGCGGCACCTGCGTGAGCACCTCGACCAAGTCTTCGCGGCCAAGTTCCTTTGCCTTTTCGCAGTACTTGTCCGAAAGGGCGATGATGGCATCGATGGCACGCGCGCCATATTCGTCTGCCGTTTCGCGCAGGCTCAAAAGACCCGCACCGATGGCGCGATAGTAGTTTGGCGAGAGGTTCGACATAAAGCCAAGCTCGTGCAGGGTCTTGCGCGCGCGAATCTGCTCCCACTCTTCCTCAGTAAAAATCGCAGGCAGATTTTTGATCGTGCGCATAAAGCAAATCTGCGCGCCGGCGGGAATGATCACCGTTTCCTCTGCAGTGAGCTTTTCAAAGCGGTCAATCATGCGCTCTGCGGGCGCAAGCGATTTTGCGCTGTACTGCGCGGCCAGGTCCCAATCGACACTGCGGCGCAGAGCATGGTGTTTTCGTTCGACGATATACTGATAATATGTACGATCCATACAATCACCCCATCGGGAAGTCTTTTTTCTATTATAACACTACATTTTGTGGTTGTGTGCCGCTTTTTTTCGCAGTTTAATCACAATATATTGTGTTTGTTGTTGACAGTTGCACCAATATATGCTACGATGGACTTCCACGGAAGAAAAGGATGGGATCAGTATGATTTTTGCGGGAATACAGAATTTGACCCTGCTCGACTACCCGGGTCTGCTCGCGTGCACCTTGTTCACGCACGGTTGTAATTTCCGCTGTCCGTTCTGTCACAACGCCTCGCTGGTTTCTCGCGCGCAGGAGCAGTTTTTAAGCGAAGACGAGGTGCTGGCGTTCCTCAAAAAGCGCCGCGGCATCCTCGACGGCGTGGTCATCACGGGCGGCGAGCCGCTTCTGCACAAGGCTTTGGCAGACTTCTTACAGAAGGTCAAGGCGCTCGGCTTCCGCATCAAGCTCGACACGAACGGCTCAAATCCCGACAAGCTCATAGACCTTGTGCAGGCAGGTCTTGTCGACAAGGTCGCCATGGATGTAAAAAACAGCCCCGCGCTCTACGGAAAGACCACAGGCATAAAGAATCTTGATTTTTCCGCGATTGAAAAATCCCGCGATTTTCTGATGCAGGGCAATGTGGAATACGAATTCCGCACAACTGTCGTCAAGGGTCTGCACACGGCAGAATCTTTGGAAGATGCCGCAAAATGGATTGCAGGCGCGGATGCGTATTTCCTGCAGCAGTTTATCGACAGCCAGGATCTGCTCGACGGACAAGGACTTGAAAATTATGACGCTGCACAGATGCAGGCGTTTTTAAACAATATAAAAAAATATGTGCCCAACGCCGCGCTACGCGGTGTTTGAGGCGGCTAAAGGAGGACATATCATGTATCAAGTCGTAAAACGCGATGGTCAGATTGCAGATTTTAATATTTCCAAGATCAGCGTCGCCATCACCAAGGCTTTTGAAGCAACCAGCACCCAGTACAACCAGGACACCATCGATTTTCTGGCGCTGAAAGTCACCGCTGACTATCAGACCAAGATCAAAGACGAGAAAATCACCGTCGAAGACATTCAGGACAGCGTAGAATCCGTGCTGGGCAAGGCAGGCTATGACGATGTTGCCAAGGCATACATCCTCTACCGTAAGCAGCGTGAGAAGATCCGTAACCTGAACACCACCATGCTCGACTACAAAGAGCTGGTCGACAACTACGTGCAGATCAACGACTGGCGCGTCAAGGAAAACTCCACCGTTACCTACTCGGTCGGCGGTCTGATCCTGTCAAACTCCGGTGCCATCACCGCCAACTACTGGCTGAGCGAGATCTATGATGAAGAGATCGCCAACGCCCACAAGAGCGGCGATATGCACCTGCATGACCTTTCCATGCTGACCGGCTACTGCGCAGGCTGGAGTCTGAAGCAGCTCATTCAGCAGGGTCTGGGCATCCCCGGCAAGATCAACTCCGCACCTGCAAGCCACCTGTCGACCCTCTGCAACCAGATGGTCAACTTCCTCGGCATCATGCAGAACGAATGGGCGGGCGCGCAGGCGTTCTCCTCGTTCGACACCTATCTTGCTCCGTTTGTCAAGGTCGACAACCTCACGCAGAAGGAAGTCAAGCAGTGCATCCAGTCGTTCATCTACGGCGTCAATACCCCGTCGCGCTGGGGCACGCAGGCTCCGTTCTCCAACATCACGCTTGACTGGACGGTTCCGAAGGACCTGGCAAATCTGCCTGCCATCGTCGGCGGCAAGGAAATGGACTTCACCTACGGCGACTGCAAGAAGGAAATGGACATGGTGAACAAGGCGTTCATCGAAATCATGACCGAAGGCGACGCTGTTGGCCACGGCTTCCAGTATCCCATCCCCACCTACTCCATCACCCGTAATTTCGACTGGAGCGAGACCGAGAACAACAAGCTGCTGTTCGAAATGACTGCCAAGTACGGCACTCCCTACTTCTCCAACT
>JAZUCN010000096.1:0-3809 GCA_045639205.1 Oscillospiraceae bacterium
GTGGTCAGTTACAACGGTACGATTTATGTAAACTTTATCCGCAACATCTTCCCCGCCGCCCTCGAGCGCCATTTCTACCTGGTTTTAAGAGAAATGGGGCTTGCTGTGACGGTGCAGAGCAATCAGAAATGAGGCAAAATATGTATTGTATCCACTGTGGAATCAAACTGGACGAAAGCGAACAGACCTGCCCGCTGTGCAGCACCGTGCAGGGTGCGTACCGCCCGCAGAATCATGCGGCAAAACCGCTGTATCCGCAAAACCGCGCGCCCGAGCCATCGCTCAAGCCAAATGCGCGCAACGGCGCTCTTCTGATTCTGTTTTTCATCCCCATGCTTGTAACTTTTTTGGTCGACCTGCAAGCTGACAGCAGGCTCGGTTGGTTTTTCTATGTCGCCGGCGCACTGGTACTCGGCTATATCGTGCTGGCTTTGCCGCTGTGGTTCCGTAATCCCAATCCCATCGTCTTTGTCCCATGCTCCTTTGCCGCAGTTTTGGCATATCTTCTGCTTGTAAGCTTGCTTACAAAAGGAACTTGGTTTTTGCCCTTTGCCCTCCCTGTCACGATGGCAATCGGGCTCATCGTCACGGCGGTTGTTGTCCTTCTGCGCTGTGTGCGCAGGGGAAGGCTCTACATCATCGGCGGCGCGATGATGGGCATGGGCGCCGTGATGGTGCTCCTGGAAGGTCTGCTTGCGCGCACCTTCACGATCCGTTTTACGGGTTGGTCGCTATATCCGCTGACGGTGCTGTTTCTGCTCGGCGGCACGCTTATTTTCCTCGCCATCAACACATCTGCGCGCGAAAAAATGGAGCGCAGATTCTTCTTCTGATGCCGCCTGGTTTGACTTGATTGAAAAATGCAGAAAACGGTGGTAGAATAACAACACTATCCTGCAAACTTTCAGGAGGACGCTTTTATGAAGATCGTCATCGTCGGCGACGGAAAGATTGGCAGTACGCTTGCGGAGCAACTTTCGCGTGAAGGACATCATATTACCATCATCGACAGAAGCCCCGATCCGCTGGAGCAAACTTCAGAGGAACTGGACATTCTGTGTGTTGAGGGCAACGGTGCAGCCTTTGACACGCAGCGCGAGGCGGGCGTCGACACGGCAGATTTGCTCATCGCGGTCGCCGCGTCGGATGAACTGAACCTGCTTTGCTGTCTGATTGCCAAAAAAATCGGCGCACAGCACACCATTGCGCGTGTGCGCGACCCTGAATATGTCGGGCAGCTTCCGCTTATCACGGAAGAACTGGGCTTGAGCCTTTCGGTCAACCCCGAACAGACCTGCGCAACAGAGATTGCGCGCAGTCTGCGTATTCCGTCTGCCATCAAGTCCGATGCCTTCGCAAACGGGCATGCGGAACTTCTGAAACTGCAGATTGACCCGCAGAGCATCCTCGTTGGCAAAGCGCTTATGGAGCTGCCCTCCATCATCCGCGCCAAGGTGCTCATCTGCGCCGTTGAGCGTGGAGAAGATGCGGTCTATATTCCCGGCGGTGCGTTCCGCCTCGAAGCAGGCGACCGCATCAGCATGCTCGCATCCGAGCATGACGCGCAGGCGTTTTTCAAACAGCTCAAACTCCATGCCAGCCCCATCCGCGATGTGATGATTATCGGCGGCGGGCGCATTGCCTATTATCTTGCCAAGCAGCTGTTGGAATCAGGTCTGCATGTAAAAATCATCGACAACGATTACGAGCGCTGTGAAGAGCTTTCTGTGCTTCTTCCGAATGCGACCATTCTCTGCGGCGATGGCACAAACGAATCGTTCCTGCTCGCATCGGGTCTTGCCGAGGCAGATGCCTTTGCCGCACTGACAGGCATGGACGAGGAAAACATCCTTTTGAGCATGTATGTGCGCAAGAGTTTCCCGAAAATCAAAGTTATCAACAAGGTCAACCGCAACGCCTTCCAGGACCTCATCAGTTCCATGGATGTTGGCAGTGTGTTTAATCCAAGTTCCAGTGTTTCCAACCTCATCTGCAGTTACGCAAGAGCCATGCAGAACTCCCTCGGCTCAAAAGTCGAGACGCTCTACAAGCTCGTCGGTGGACGCGTTGAGGCGCTGGAATTCCGCGTGATGCCGTCCTTCCCCGCCTGCGGCGTGCCTCTGCAGACCTTACAGTTACGCGAAAATCTGCTCATCGGCTGTATCAACCGCGGCGGCAGAATCATCATCCCGCGCGGCCAGGATACGCTGGAACCGAACGACACGGTCATCGTTGTCACGAGTGTGACGGGCTTGGATGATTTGGCAGATATTTTGGAAAAGCGGAAAGGATAAGCCATGAACAAACGCATGATTCTGCGCCTGCTTGGCGCGGTGCTGATGATTGAAGCGGCGCTGATGCTTTTGCCTCTGCTTGTCGCTGTCATCTACCGCGAACAGGCAGGACGCTATTTCCTGTATACCGCGCTTGGCGCACTGGCTGTCGGCGCGCTGTTGTGGAAGCTTCCCCGTCCGCAAACCCGCGCCATCTATACCAAAGAAGGTTTGACGATTGTCTCGCTCAGCTGGATTATCCTGTCCCTCGTCGGCGCACTTCCGTTCACGCTCAGCGGGGACATTCCCAACTACCTCGATGCGGTGTTTGAAATGGTTTCGGGCTTTACCACCACGGGCGCGAGCGTGTTGGTGGATGTTGAGGCGCTGAGCCACTGCAGTCTGTTCTGGCGCAGTTTTTCGCACTGGATCGGTGGCATGGGCATTCTCGTCTTTATGCTTGCCATCATCAGCCTCGAAGGCGGACAGGCGATTCACCTGCTCCGCGCGGAAAGCCCCGGTCCGACGGTTTCGAAGATGGTGCCGCGCATGGTCGACTCGACCAAGATTTTATATCTGATCTACTTTGTGCTGACGCTTCTGCAGATGGTTTTCTACCTCATTGGCGGCATGCCGCTGTTTGACACGCTCTGCAACGCGTTCGCAACTGCGGGCACGGGCGGCTTTGCCATCCGCGCAAGTTCGTTTGCAGACTACAGTCCGTATCTGCAGACCGTTACCACCGTCTTCATGTTCCTGTTTGGCGTAAACTTCTCCATCTATTTCTTTATGCTCAGGCGCAAGTTCGATTTGGTGCGCAAAAATACCGAGCTTCGCTGGTATATCCTCATCGCCCTTTGCGCCACCGCGCTCATTACCATCAACATCGCTCCGATGTTCGATACTGTCGGCGGCGCTCTGCATCATGCAGCGTTTAATGTCAGTTCCATCATGACGACCACGGGTTTCTGCACGGAAGACTATGTCCTTTGGCCGGAATTCTCGCGCACGATCCTCATGTTCCTCATGCTCATTGGCGCCTGCGCAGGCTCAACGGGCGGTGGTCTGAAAGTTTCCCGTCTGGTTGTGCTGTGCAAGCTGATTCAGAACGAACTGCGCCTTTTGTGGCATCCGCATTCGGTCAAAGTCATCAAGGTCGACGACAAGCCTGTCGGGCGCGATGTCATTCGCAGTGTCAGCTGTTATTTCCTTGTTTATGTACTGCTGAGCATGCTGTCGATTCTGCTCATCTCGCTCAATAATTTCGACACCGCAACGACCATAACGGCGGTTTTCTCCGCGTTTAACAACATCGGTCCGGGCATGTCCCTGATTGGTCCGACCGGAAACTACGCCATTTTCTCGCCGCTGTCGAAAGTTGTCTTGTGTCTGGATATGCTCTTTGGCAGACTCGAACTTTATCCGATGCTCCTGCTTCTGCCCGGCAAGTGGCTGAAAAAATAAGCATAAAAACACCCCGATGCGGCGCATCGTGTTGTTTTGTGTTTTGTTACAGGCTCTGCATCATGTAGAGCA
>JAZUCN010000097.1:0-6977 GCA_045639205.1 Oscillospiraceae bacterium
CTGCACGCCCAGCAGGCGGCCTTTGGCAAACATCGCGCCGCGCTGTTTGATGACGTTGCGGAAATAGGGCTTGAGGGTGTCATTTGCAATGACAAGCGCTTCGCCGAACAGCAGACCGTTCTTTGTGCCGCCGATATAGAACGCGTCGCAGAGTTTGGGGAAATCTTCGGGAGCAAGGTCATTGCCGTTTGCGACAAGAGCCGCACCCATGCGAGCGCCGTCGAGGTAGAGGTAAAGACCCAACTCATCGCAGACCTCACGGATGGCGGTCAATTCATGCTTGGTATAAATCGTGCCAAGTTCGGTCGAGTCGGAGATATAGACCAAGCGCGGCAGAACCATGTGCTCTTCGGTGCCGTCGCGGTGCGCCATGACGGCATCATAAATGAGCGCGGGCGTAAGTTTGCCGTCGGGGGTGGCAACATTATAAACCTTGTGTCCTGTTGCTTCGATTGCGCCTGCTTCGTGGACATAGATGTGTCCTGTTTTGGCGGCGATGACTGCCTCCCACGGGCGCAGGAACGCGCTGATGGCGGTGAGGTTGGTAATCGTTCCGCCGGGCAGGAAGTGCACGTCTGCGTTCTCACAGGCGAAACGCTTGCGCACAGCATCGCGCGCCTGCGTGCAGTATTCATCGGTGCCGTAGCCTGCGGTGCACTCGAGGTTGGTTTTTACCAGCGCGTCCAAAATGGCGGGATGCGCGCCTTCGGAATAGTCGTTACGGAAAGAATACATAGGATTCTCCTCATTTGTATGATTTGTTATCATTGTATGTGTTCGGCAGATAATTGTCAATGCGTTTGAAATGCGGTTTATAGCGCGTCGTGCGCAGCAGCAGTCGCAGACTCAAAACAAAATTAATGATATGCGTGATGTAAAAACTGATCAGATAACCTGCGACGCCGATTTTTGGCAGGAGCAAGAACAAAAACGCCACATCGAGGAAGGAAGTCAGGGTATTGTAGCGCACACAATGCACCTGTTGAGAAAGCCCTTTGCACATGCCGTCGATGATGGAATCGAGATAGAGAATGACAATCGTGGGCGCAAATAAGCGAAGATAGTGGCTGATGTCAGTGTGCGGATAGATGAGGTTGGACAGTGGTTTTGCAAACAGAAACATGAGGGCAGAGATAATTCCTGCGTAAAGAAAACCCATGCGCAGACAGGTATGTGTTAAGTGTCTGATTCTCGAATCGTTGCGCGAAGCGCGGCATCGGGCAAGTTCGGGTATGAGCAAATCCGAAAGGGAATAAAGAATCGCGCAGGGGAACATCAAAACAGGAAAGACCATGCCACAGATGGTGCCGTAGTCAGACATGGAGGCTTCAAAATCGCCGTTGTAACGATGCAGACCAAAGGGCACGAGGAATTGTTCGAGTGTGGAAAGACCTGCACGCAGGTATTCATTGAGCGCAAAGGGAATGCACAGGCGAAGCAGTCGTTTGGGAAGAAAGACAGACGAGGGACTTTCGATTTTGGACGTTTCGCGTCTTTCCCGGCGGACGAGAAGCGTCATCCAAATGGCAGTGATGAGCGATGCACCGACGCCGCCGAGAATGGTTGCCGCGCACGCCTTTTCAGCATCAGCCTGCGACCAGAAAAACAGAAGCGCAAAGGTACAGCCGACGCTGAGCAGGCGGTCAATGATTTCAACGAGCACGAGTTTTCCGATGCGGTTGCAGGCTGTGAAGTAACCGGAGAGAATGCTGATATAGCAGTTGATGGGAAGCGACAGCGCGAAGATGCGCAGCGATAGCGCGGCGCGGGCATCTTTGATGCCGTAGAGGCTGATGGGGTGCGCGAAAAAAGCGAGAAGAAGGCCAACAATGGTGCTGATGAGAAGTCCCCAAAACAGACACAGCGACAGCGCGTCATGCGCGCCGCGAGGGCACTTTTTGCCGTATTGCTCTGCGCACAGGAACATAGCGGCTGTGCGTACGCCCGACATGCCGAGGGTCATGGCGAATGAGCCGACACTCATAATTAACTGCAGAAGACCGATGCCTGCAGGACCGATGAGTTCTGAAAGGTAGACCTGAAAGAGCATGGCCACACCGCGAAGAAGTAAGTTCACAACGGTCAGAAGCAGTGCATTATGAAGAATGGAACGGCGTTTTGGCAAAGAAATCACCCCTGTCCATCCTATGGGCAGGGGTGATGAAGTATGAGACGGTCAATCTGCGTTTGCGGTCGGTTTTCTCAAGAAGCCGCACCAGACAATCATGGCGGCAATGACCCAAAAATAGACCATCATATAAGGCTCTTCAAAAATGTTCTCGAAGAAGCAGTGAATCAGCACGCCGATAAGTCCGCAGAGCATGCCTGCGCAGAGCGGATACACAGGACGAGGTTCGCTTTTTGCCTGCACAAAGGTGCGGCGAAGCGTGCGCACACTTGCCGAGAGCATGGCGAAAAGCATGAACAGGAACGAACCAATACCAAGCCAGCCCATCTCGACAAAAATCTTGAGATAGTAGTTGTCGAGGTAGAAATACTCCACACCGTCGAGCACCTGATTCTGCATGGCGACTGCGCCGCCAAACATGCCAAGTCCCAAACCTGTGAGGCGATTGGCGGTATCGAGCAGGGCAAGTCCGTTTTCCCAGCGACCCGCGCGACCGCCGTTGGTATTGGCGGCAACGAAGTCCTCGGTAAACAGGAAGCCGATGCGTGTGCGGACAAAGGGGATAAAGACGAGCACCACACAGCCCGCAAGAAGGAGCCAAAACAGTTTGCGGTCAACAAAGAGGATAAACAGCACGATTGCCGCCGCCATCGCGACCCAAGCGCCGCGCGACATCGTAAACAAACAGGCAACGCACAGGATGATGGCAGAAAGCCAAGCCAAAAGCTGAAGTGGCTTTTTATCCGTATGGTAGGCAAGGGCGACGGTCATGGGTACGAACAGCACCATGAAATCGCCCATGATGTTGGGGCTTCCGAAGATGGAATATACGCGCGTGCGGACGGCGGTTTCTGCCTGCGCGACCCATTTTTCGGGCATGGGAACATCAATGATATACTGGTAGATGCCGTGCAGGGCGATGGCGAGTGCCAAGCCGCAGAGCGCTAGATACAGACGCATGAAATCACGGTCAGACTCTAAAAGGCGCGTGATGACGAAGAACCAGAGAAGATACTGCATCGTCGCGCGATAACCGTCAAGTTGGATATGTGCATACGGAGATACGATGCACATGAGGAAGAAACCGACCGACAGGAACAGCAATACGGGGATATCGAGCGGGTTTGTGCGCGCTTCGATGGGATTTTTCCTGCCAAGTCTTTGCCAAACGAGCCAAAACAGGGCGAAGAGCAGGAGCAGTTCATCCCAAACGGAAGAGATTACAGGCACTTGCAGAATATCGCGCAGGAGGTAGTCAATGAGAACATAGACACCAACGGCGAAAATTAAAACTCCGTGCACGCCGTCACAGAACAGCCAGCCGAGCAGGCGGCTTTTGCGCAAGGCACGCGTGATGCTGTGGCAGAACTTCCCGAGCAGGCTGTTGTTCCAGCAATTCTTGATGCAGACATTTTTTGCGGCTTTTTTGTTTGCCGTCTGCGCGTTTGCAAAAAGTTTCGAGTGCTCGGTTGCCGCGGCAGGTGCCTGCAGGCTTTGCACAGCGCGTGCTTTGGTTTTCGAGGTTTGCCAGCAGGAGCGGAGCGTGTGTATCGTCCGGCTTCCTGCACATATGGCGTGGAGTTTCCTGCCGATTGCCTGCAAACAGCGCACGAAAAGGCTGTTTTGCAGACAATTATCCATTGTTGACCTCCATGTTGCTGACGATACCCGTCAGCTCAAATTCGGCGGTCTTGAAGATGTATTCCAAGCCTACGCGCACGTCCTGCGAGCCGACCTTATAGACCTGCTCGGTGAACGAGGCGGAAGCGTCAACGGTGAGGTAGAGGTCAAGAGAATCGGCATCTTCGGCTTCGGAAGTGGCGACATCGATGAGCGTGGCATCGAGAATCTTGCCGCTGTTGACAAGTTTTTCGTCAATCTGCGAGTCTGCAAACGCGCAGACATCGGCAGGGACATCTTCACACAAAACGGTATAGGTCACGCGGATGGGTTTCGCGGTGACTGTCTGCACAGCCTTTTGGCCGCCAAACTTCCAGATGAGCGCAACGGCGGCAAGGATGATGACGAGGACAACAGCCAGGTCAATGAGATTGAGTTTGCCGAACAGGCGGCCTTTTTCGTCGATGATTTTCATGGAAAACCTCCTAGCGGGATTTGGATTGATTCCATCCCGAAAATATATTATAATAGGACAGAAAATTACTGTCTTGCTTATTTTAGCCGATTATGGCAAAAGAAACAAGAGAAACTTCTCTCGATGGGAGATCGGGTATGAAAATCATGCATTTGATTTCCGGCGGTGACGTCGGCGGCGCAAAAACGCACGTGCTTTCCTTACTGCAGGGTTTGTCGAAGGAACAGTGCGTCAGATTGGTCTGCTTTACAGACGGACAGTTTGCCGATGAGGCACGCGAAATGGGTATCGATACGCTGATTCTTTCGGCAGGCGTGCGCAGGACTCTGCGCGAGCTTTCTGCGATGATTCGCGAAGAGGGTTTTGAGATTGTCCACTGCCATGGCTCGCGGGCAAATATGATGGGTGCAATTTTGCGCACGATGATTCGAGTGCCGATTGTGACAACGGTGCACAGCGATTACAGGCTCGATTATCTTGGAAGACCGATCCACCGCTTGACTTACGGCAGCATCAATACAGTTGCGCTTCGGATGTTTGACTATCACATCGGTGTGTCCGATGCGATGGCGCAACTGCTTATTTCTCGCAGATTTGACGCGCAGACGATGTTCTCGATTTACAACGGCGTTGATTTTACGCCGCGCGTGCCGCAGGTATCGCGTGAGGATTTTTGTGCGCAGGTTGGGCTGAAACTTGAACAGGACAGTGTAGTGTTCGGCATTGCGGCAAGACTTTCGGCGGTCAAGGATGTGGCGACGCTCATTCGTGCGTTTGCAAGGGTCGCAGAGGCTGTGCCGAGCGCGCGGCTGGTCATTGCGGGTGACGGCGAGCAACGGGAAGAACTCGAATCGCTTGCGAAAAAGAACTGCCCCGAGGGCAGTTATGCATTTGCGGGCTGGCTGAGTGATATGGACAGTTTCTACCATGCGCTTGATGTCAATATGCTCACATCGCTGTCTGAAACTTTCCCGTATGCGCTGACAGAAGGCGCGCGAATGCACTGCGCGACGATTGCTTCGAATGTCGGCGGCGTGCCGTATATCATTGAGCATGGCGTGACGGGTCTTTTATTTGAGCCTAGAGATGATGAGAAGCTTGCAGAGCACATGGTGCTTTTGGCGAAGAATCCTGCCAACCGCGCACAGCTTGCAGAGTGCCTGCATGAGCGCGCTTCGCAGAAGTTCTCCATTGAGGCGACGATTGCCCAGCAGACGAAAATTTACGAGACGATTCTGCGCAGAGAAAATACGCCGAAAAAGCGCAGAAACGGCGTGATGATTTGCGGTGCGTACGGCAAGGGCAACGCGGGCGACGATGCGATTTTGGAGGCGATTTTGCGCCAGCTTCGCTCGATTGACGAGGATATGCCCATCTGCGTGCTTTCGCACAATCCTTCTGCCACGCGCTCGCGCTACTATGTGGGTTCGGTGCACGCGTTTAATCCGTTTGCGTTTTTACCGCGGATGGCGAAAACAAAACTGTATATTTCGGGCGGCGGAAGCCTCATTCAGGATCAGACGAGCTCTCGTTCGCTTCACTATTATTTGACGAGTATTCGTTTGGCGCATCTGCTTGGAAATCGCGTGATGATGTATGGCTGCGGTATCGGGCCAGTGAATGGTCGGGCGAATCGCAGAATCGCGGCAAAGATCATTGACAAGTGTGTCGATGACATCACGCTCCGCGAGGATCTTTCAGCACAGGAACTGCGCGCGATGGGTGTTTCGCGTCCGCGTGTGCATGTGACGGCTGACCCCGCGCTCATGCTAGAGCCGTGCAGTGAGCGGGCGGCAGACAGTTTTATGCTTTCAAATGGGCTTGCGCCTGATGGGAAGTACGCGATGTTTGTGCTTCGCCCGTGGAAGGGTTTTGAGCAGAAGAAACAGGTGTTTATCGACGCGGCAAAGTATGTCAAGCAGAAGTACAATCTTTCGCCTGTGTTCTTTGCCCTTGAGCCTGAACGCGATGTTGCGCCGAGCAAAGCTGTGTCGCAGTCGCTCGATGGCGAAGTGCCGATTATCACAGCGCCGCAGAGTGAGACTTATATCATCGGTATGATGAAGAAAATGCAGGTGGTAGTGTCCATGCGTCTGCACACTTTGATTTTTGCATCGAGCGTGGGCGCGCCGCTGGTCGGCGTGTCATACGACCCGAAGGTCACGGGCTTTATGCATTATATCGGGCAGAAACACTGCGTGTATTTTGACGATGTGACAACGGAGAATCTCTGCGCGCTCATTGACAGTGCGCTCTCGCAGGCTGAACCTTACAGTGTGGAGCATCTGCGCGAACTGGCGCAGGAGAATGCGCAGGTCGCAAGAGATCTTTTGCAGGAGGAAGCATGAAACAAATTGTTTGTCTTGCCACCTCGCCGTGGTATCCGATTCCGACAAGAAAACAGCAGGTGATGAGCCGCCTGAAGGATGCGGAAATCTTATATTTTGACCCGTCGGCAACGGTGATTGCGCCGCTGAAGGACAAGGCGGCAAAGCCCTCGATGACGGCGTGGAAGAAGCCTTGTCAAAAGGTGCAGGAGAATATTTCTGTGTATGCACTGCCGCCTGTTTTGCCGTTTTTCTACAAGGTGCGCGCGATCAACCGCATCAATCAGAAGGGCATGGCGGCGTATATCCGCGGGAAAATGCGCGAGCATGGGTTTGAGAATCCGATTTTGTGGGTGTATTCTCCTGTGTGCGCGGATTTGGTTGATGAAATTCCGCACAGCGCGCTGGTCTATGACTGCGTGGACAG
>JAZUCN010000098.1:0-2247 GCA_045639205.1 Oscillospiraceae bacterium
GGCGCGAAGATGGCAGTCGCGGCAGATGGGTCGATTCTTGGAACGATTGGCGGCGGCGCGGTTGAGTATGAGGCAATCAAGAAGGCGCTTGAAATCCACCAAACGAAGGAAAACTGCGCACAAGGCTACTCGCTTGTAAACGGCGCAAAATCGGGCGTCGGGATGATTTGCGGTGGGCATGTGACGGTGGCGTTTTTCTACCTTGACGAAAACGCGCTCACAATGCTTACTGCGCTTTGCGAAAAACTGATAGAAGCGCGCAATGTGTGGCTCATCACGAAGATGGAAAACGATGTACCCAAACAGATGGCCTTTTATGACGAAACAGACGGACTTTTCTTTGGTGAGGGAATGAATCCTGACCAGCTCGAAGCGACACTTCGTCCGAAGCCTGTGTATCTGTCGGGTGAAGATGGCATCTACACAGAACCTGTCAACCGCAAGGGCGAGGTTTATGTGTTTGGCGGCGGTCATGTGGGACAGGCGCTCGTGCCTGCACTGTATGCCGTAGGTTTCCGAGTTACGGTATATGATAACCGCGAGGATATGGCGAGAAAGGATAAATTTCCGCAGGCATCTCGTGTGGTGTGCGGAGATTATCTTGACATTGCAAAGCATATCTCGATTGGCGAAGAGGACTATGTCGTGATTCTCACGCCAGCGCATCAGGCAGACCGCGAGGTGCTTTTGCAGGCGATGCGCACGAATGCGTGCTACATCGGCTGTATCGGAAGCCGAAAGAAAATCGCGGCGACCAATGCGTATCTGGTGGAAAACGGCATCAGGGAAGCAGACCTTGCGCGGATTCACGCGCCGATTGGGCTTGCCATCATGGCGCAGACACCCGAAGAGATTGCTGTGAGTATCACGGCAGAACTGATTGCCCATCGCGCAAAGCGCATGGAGGCGTAAGGGGAAAGAAATATGCAATACAGCTATGATTATTACAAGAAGAGCGCAGACTATGTAAAAGCTCGTGCGCCGTTTGAGCCGAAAATCGGCTTGGTGCTCGGTTCGGCACTTGGTCCTTTGGCCGCGCAACTCGAAGATGCGGTGGAAATTGATTACAAGGATATTCCGAACTTTCTTGTTTCGACTGCGCCCGACCATGCAGGAAAGCTGATTTTCGGGCGTTTGGAGGGAAAGGAACTCGTCTGCATGTCGGGGCGTTTTCACTCTTATGAGGGCTACGATTTTGAGCAGTTAGCCGCTCCGATGCGCCTTATGAAACTGCTTGGTGTGCAGGCGGTGATTCTGACAAATGCGGCAGGCGGCGTGAATCCGTCTTACAAGCGCGGCGATGTGATGATCATCCGCGATCATATCAAACTCACAGGCGCAAGTCCTTTGCGCGGGAAAAATGTCGACGCGTTTGGCGAACGCTTTTTTGATGTTTGCGACATGTATACGCCGCGCCTGCGCAAACTCGCGCTTTCCTGCGCGGAGGGAAGCGGTCTTACCGTCCATGAAGGCGTGTATTTCTTCATGACAGGTCCGCAGTTTGAGACGCCTGCCGAGATTCGGGCAATTTCCATCCTTGGCGGTGATGCGGTAGGCATGTCCACGGTGACAGAGGCGCTCACAGCGGCACATTGCAAGCTTCCCATTCTCGGCATCTCGGTCATTACCAACATGGCGGCAGGCATTTCGCCCGAGCCTTTGACAAGCGAAGAAGTGAGCGAAACGGGACGGATGATCGCAGGCGATTTCAGCCGTTATATCAGACGCGTTATGCGCGAAATGTGAGGAAAAGATGGATTACAGAGCAGATAAAGGCCTTGCGTTCATGCTTCAGTATGAGAATGTGGCATGGTATGAAGACGGCGAGGTCCGCATTTTAGACAGAAGAATTTATCCTGCCAAGGTGGAGTTTGTCCGCTGCCGCAAGCATGGCGAGGTCGCGCAGGCAATCACCGATATGGTGACGCAGAGCGCAGGGCCTTATACCGCGGCCGCGATGGGCATGGCATTGGCGGCTTATGAGTGCAAGGAAAAATCTGCAGAAGAGCAGATGGAATTTTTGCGCGCGGCATCCGAGCGCATCGCAAACGCAAGACCGACCACCGCGGCGAGAATGCGCCTGGTGACGGAAGGGTGCCTGCTTGCGGCCGAGAAGGCTCTGCAGGAAGCAAAGCCCGTAGACCTTGCCATCCGTGCACACGCCGTACGCGCGAACAACAGCCGTTATGACAAGGTTGACCGCATTGCGCAGTATTTGGTAAACTTAATGCCTGAGAAGGCAACGGT
>JAZUCN010000099.1:0-15244 GCA_045639205.1 Oscillospiraceae bacterium
TGGAAAAGAAACCGTTATCCCTTGTGCTGACGGGCTTCATGACCGAATATGTCGGCTCGATTGCCGCATCGCTCGGCGTGCAGTATTTTATGAGCAAACCCTGTGCCTTTGAGGCCGTTGCAGAGCGCATTGAAGAGATTACTTCGATTGAAAATCAGTTCAAACTTCAAAGCCGCAAGCCCGAAGCGAACATCGAGGCGATGGTCACTTCCATCATTCACGAAATTGGCGTGCCTGCACATATTAAAGGCTATCAATATCTGCGTGAGGCAATTATGATTGCGGTCAATGATATGGATGTCATCAACGCAATCACCAAGGTGCTTTATCCGCAGGTTGCCAAGGCGTTCTCGACCACGCCGTCGCGCGTGGAGCGCGCAATCCGGCACGCAATTGAGGTTGCTTGGGACAGAGGCGACCTTGAGACACTTCAGCGCTTTTTCGGTTACACCGTCAGCAATACCAAGGGCAAACCTACAAACAGCGAGTTTATTGCGCTCATCGCAGACAAGCTTCAGCTTCAGCTGAAGAACACTGCAGCAGGCGTTTGCTGAAGATAAAAAAATGACCTCCGACTTTCGTCGGAGGTCTTATTGTTTATTTACATGTCAATTTCTGCGAACTTTGCGTTTGCATCATCAAAGATACTCTGCAGGGAGGAAAGCTGCGCCTCGAGTTTTTCGATGCCTTCGCGGATCTGCACAGATACTGCCGCAATCTCTTCTGCGGAACTTCCGCAAGCTTCTTTTGCCTGAGATGCAAGTTCATCGAGCTGCTGGTGCATCTTTTCTGCACGGGCGACGGCATTGCGCTCTGCGGCTTCTGCGCGGCGGTACGCCTCGAGTTCTTCAGCAGGAAGATCGACAGGTTCACTCGCCTGCGGTGCGGGCAAACCCTCACGAGCGGCGTCAAGTTCAGCCTTGGTCTGCTCCAATTCCTGCTTTAACGACTCATTTTGCGTCAGGAGGCGCTCGTTCTGCTCGCTCAGCGCGCGCATTTGCTTTTGGTGCTCGAGAGCGGTCATTTCGATAAAGTTTGCAACATCCTCGCGGTTGAAACCGCCAAGCGAGGTGCGGAATTTGGTAGTTGCAGCCATAAGTGCCTCCATTCCATGCGGTCATTCGACCGCGCATGATATTTTCAACATTATATCACGATTTTTCTACGATTACAACGAAAAAGGCGGAAAAAGTAAAAATCGACAAGCTTTTACAGCTTGTCGATTTTTGGAGCTGCTGGGCGGATTTGAACCGCCGACCTCGTCATTACCAATGACGCGCTCTACCAACTGAGCTACAGTAGCATACCCCTCAAGGCTTGATTATTATACTCATAAGTATGGCCAATGTCAAGAGGAATTTCATTGTTTTTGCAGGCTTTTTGCCGCAAAAATAGGGCAGGTATGAAAAATTACCTGCCCTATTTTCATCACGAGTTGCACATAAAGCGCTCTAATGCCTCTTCCGCCTCCGCGCGGACGGGTATGGACGAGGATGCACCCTCGCGCGATACGGCAAGCGCCGATGCCGCAGATGCCAGGCGCAGGGTCTGCTCGATGGGAAGCTCTCGAATGAGTCCCGAGATGAAATAACCTGTAAATGTATCGCCTGCCGAGGTGGTATCGACAACAGGCACACGGAACGACGGGCATCTGCGCACGCCGTTTTTGTCCGCGTACATACAGCCTTTCGATCCGAGCGTCAGCATTACGCCAAGATTCGGATACTTCTCGGTAAAGTAGGCGCAGATTTTCTCGGGGTCATCAAACCCCGTAAAATCGCAGCCCTCAATCTCATTGAGAATCAGAACAGAAATCTTGTTCAGGTCAATATCCTTCAGCGACGCATCAAACGGCGAGGGATTGAAAATCAGGCGCATGCCCTTTTCGCTTCCCTTATCGATGAGGTGGCGCAGGTGCGTAATCTCATTTTGCAGGACGAGGATATCCCCTGCTTCAAAATCCGCGAGCACGCCGTCCATGAACTCGGGGTCATTGGTATAGTTCGCGCCGTGGAACAAAATGATGCAGTTTTCGCCCTTGCTGTCGACCTGGATGATCGCCTGACCCGAGGGCGTATCTGTCACACGCAGGTAGCGCACATCGACGCCCGATTCCTCGAGCACCTCGCGCAGAAAGAGCCCATCTTCGCCGATGGAGGCGGCGTGGAAGACCTTCTCCCCGCTTCTTGCGATGGCAATCGACTGGTTTAAGCCTTTGCCGCCCGGAAAACGCGCAAGCGCGTCCGCGCCGATGGTCTCGCCGGGTTTGCAGATATGATCGAGGGAATAGACAAAGTCAATATTGCACGAGCCGAAGTTCAGAATCTTCATAACAGATCCTCCTCAGTTCTTTATTTCTGTTTCTATCATACCGAAACTTCGCAGTGAATGCAAGAAAAATGAAGGCAGAGCCAAAGCCCTGCCTCCATTTTTATCATTGATGATTACTTGAGCGTACCAAGTGCCCAGGTGGTCTGATCGTCACCTGCGCCGGCCCACATAATCTGTCTGCCGCCGCCGACGAGACCTTCGTCACCGTCGATTGCGAGGGCTGTGATGCCAACTTGCTTGCCGTATGCCGGTCTGAAGTCACCGAGGACGCTCCACGGAATTGCAACTTCGTAGACGTAGTTGCCGCCAGCGCCGCGCGTGAATGCTGCAGTATATTCGCCTGCAACCATCTTGCGTTCGGTCTTATTTGCGCCATCGCCGCCCTGTCTGATCCAGAGGTTCGGCTGTCCGTCAGTACCAATGTTGAAGATGATAGCGTTGTCGCCCTTGTAGTAGCCATTACCAACGTGTGCACCGTCAGTACTGATATACAGAGCGCCGGTATCTGCCGTCCAGTCAATGCCGTCTGCCTTCGCAGTTGCGATGAAGCCGTCATCAGTACGGTTTTCCATGACATACAGGTAGTTGTTATCCCATGTGACACGGAACTTGCTGCTGAGGTCAGCATCGGTTGCCAGCGACGTGACATTCCAGTTCTTACCGCTCTTTGCAACTTCAGCAGAGGTCGGGCTGACATTCATTTCCTTCGCTGCATCCCATTCACCTGCAGAGATCTTGCCGTCGACCTTGACAGCGCCTGCTCTGGAGACGGTGTATTCCGTTCTGCCGCGAGACATGAAGCCGCCATTGGCTTCCTTGTAGAGTCTCATGAAGGTGTAGGGGTCAACAACCTCGTAGATCTCATCGATGCCCGGGTTTGCTGCTTCCATTGCTTCCATGATTTCGATCAAGCTTGTAACTCTGACCTTAACCGTACGCAGAATCTGGAACTGCGGACCGTACTTGATCTTCGTTGCAAGGCTTGCACCGAGGCTTTCCGGCGTGCTCTTCAGCGTACCGTCAGAGGTCGTCGTGAAGACGGTGCTCGGGACGTACGGCGTGATCTTGCCGTCAGCGCCGACAAAGTTGCCGCAGTCTTCCATCTTGGTGTTTGCACCTTCCTGCGTGACACCAACGCCATACGGGGTAATCTTATGGAATGCTTCACGGACAGTATCGTCGGACGGGCCGGAGCCTGCCGTATGCAGAAGGCCTGTGATATCGATCGAGAAGATATCGTTGAAATACTGGTTGTATGCAACGAAGTCATCCAGAATCTCAAGACCCATCTGCTTGGTGATGCCGGTCACATCGGTATGCGGTCTGGAGTTCATGTTCGGGTCATAGTAGTTCGTGCCGTTATCGCCCGCGATGAAGTAGTCATTCGGGGTAGCATTATCATACTGCCAGTTGAAGACCTGCGGGATACGCAGGGAGTTACCTGCCGCGATTGCCCAGCCAACGGGAATCTCACCGCGTCTCGGGTCAGTCTCCCACAGCGGAGCAAGGATGCTTGCCGTCCAGGACGAGCCATCCCAGTCACCCATGTGATACAGGATGTAGGTCTTGTCGGGATCGTACTTGACCGTCGGGTCACCAACCGCGGGGTTGAAGTCAGGCTGTGCCTGCGTAACGTTTTCACTGAACTTCTTGACGTTGTTCTTCAGCTTGCTGAAGACGGAGCAGTTCGCAATGGTAATCGTGCCGTATGCGTCCGCGTCGCTGCCGCCGCCGTACTCGGAAATGTGCATCATCTGCTGCCATTCCTGATGTGCAGCGCTGTAGGAAGAGGCCTTGTCGGATTCCGTACAGTACTTCTGGTACCAGGGCAGGAAGCCGCCAACCTGGAAGATACCGAAGCCTTCGCCAACACCTGCAACCTTGTTCCAAGGATCCTTGCCGTCTTCATAGGCCTGTGCACGCTTTCTCTGCGAATCGAGCAGCTGGCGCAGGACCTTGACGTCCGTGCCGACAGGCTGCGAACGATCGTCCAGAGGAGCGATGGTTTCGTCCATTGCAAGGTCCCAGAAGAATGCCTTGTTGGCAATGTAGTAGTCCGCATTGCCGAGAGCCGTTGCCATCAGACCGTGCACATCATAACGTGCGCTGCTGACAGGCAGCTCAATTTCCTTCGATTCGGGCGTTTCACCAATCTGGACGGGGAAGCTGACACCATAGGTGTTTTCTTCGAATGCGCCCTGACCCTTAGCAATACCGTCATTAATCAGGTATGCCGAGAAGGTGAAGGTGCCGGGAGAATCGGGAGCCTTGAGGAAGAACTTGAAGGTGTAGGTCTCGCCCGGATCAACAGGATTCTTCGAGTTAATCGAGTCTTCCATAGGAACACGGTCGCGAGCCGAGGTCCAACCTGCGGTTCCTTCAAAGTTGCTGACCATGTCAAAGGCGCCATTGGTTTCAGTTCTCAGACGAATCTTGTTGAGCGACCAGTCGGCAGAATTGAACCAAGAGGTAGTACCAATGTTCTTGAAGGTCAGTTCGACAGGAACGATCTGGCCCATTGCCATGATTTCGGGAACATTTGCCTTCAGCAGGACTGCCTTGTGCGTCATGGTCTGATCAACAGGATGATCCGCGCTGTTAGCATAATCGATAAACGGAGCAACATAGTCGTTCATCGTGATTCTGGTGCTGGTCGTGATCTTGTCGCCGAAGTAGCCCAGAGAATTGCCGCTAACCGCATTCAGACGCAGCGTCATAGCAACATCCGTATTCGGACGGACATAATCAACCTTACCGTAGGTCAATGTCCAGCTGTGCAGGTCTGCACGGAAGATGTAACGTTCGCCATTTGCGACCGTAACACCGGGCTCAACTTCAATCGCGCTCAAGATAACTGCATCGTCAGCAGTATTCAAGCCGCTCAGATAAGCCTTATCCTTCAGCTCGGACAGAACGACCTTGTTCTGGTTGCCCCAAATCATGTCGCCGGTGTTGAGAACTTCAACTTCCAGCACACCCTTGGTGCCTTCGAGCATCTCGTCCGGATACTTAACCGAGAGAACCTTTGCACCGCGGTTGCCCATATCGAGGTCGACAAAAATTTCATCTGTGATGATATCACCGAAGAACTTGTTGACTGCACCATCGGTACGGTAGACCATCTGTGCGGTGACGTCCGGTGTGCCCTCACGGGCAGGTGCCGTATAGTTATAAGTGAAGGTTGCCGTCTTGCCTGCTTCGGTATTTGCCGTTACAGGCAGGTACTGGGTTTCAGAGCCGATGCGCAGACGCAGGTAGTAGCCTGCTTCGCCTGCCTTCGTAGCCGTCCATGCCAGCTTACCGACATTCTTTACAACAAAGGTGAGCGGCGTGGTCTTATTGACAACTGCATCGGGGATTCTGACGAGCTGCACGTCTGCATCGCGAACAGCAGTCGTGTAGGTCGGTTCGGTCGGGATGTAGCCGCTCGAGCCGCCGCCGTTCGGATCATCAATAACCTCGATGGTGAACTTGGTCATGTCGGAGGTCGGAGTGACAGCAGCCGAAAGACCAGCGAAGCTCAGGGTGTAAGTACCTGCAGTTTCAGGTGCTGTCAGAAGGCCCGTGAACGTTCTGCTCTCATTCTTCGGGAAGTTACGATCGGGAGTGCCTTCACGCAGGTTGAGCTGATTCTGCAGCTTTGTATGCGTCTTTGCCCAGGACTGTTCACGGTCGCCTGCTTCAGCAAGACCCATACCATAGTCAGTCAGCTTGAAGCCGCCAGCGCCGCTCTGTGCAACCAGACCGACCGTTGCGCGATTATCGCCGAGGGAGGAGTTCATAATCGACATGTCAGTCGAAAGGTTCTTATAAGTGAGGGAGACGAATACAGACTCGCCAGCCTTCATCGTGGCAGGAATCTTTGCCTCGACGAACTCAGTCTTATAAGTTGCGCTCTTGCCATCAGATGTAGCCGTGCCGGCAACAGTTGCCTTCGGCGTTGCGGTCTTGACTTCGAACGCGTCAACCACTTCATCAACAAGAACGGTTTCCGTCGAGCCGCTGATGGAAACGACCTGCGTCTTGAGTTCGTAATTGCCTTCTACAACAGGTGTGTTGAAGGTTACATTGAAAGTACCATCTGCACCGACAGCAGTATCTGCGCTCAGAGGTGCATAGTAGACGAAATACGGAATTCTGCTTTCGGTCGTCGGGTTCCAGGGGTTGACATAGGTGTACTTGAGGTAGGTACCAGCAACCGTCGGCTTAACGCCGTAGGCCCAGGTCTTTGTGCCATAGGTAACGGTAAAGCCAGGAACGGGATCCTTAACGCCAGCAGGAACTGTCCAAGCGACCTTGGATTCGTTCTTTGCCTTGACGGCCAAAGTCATCTTTTCGTACGGTTCAGCAGTCTTGCTGATACCCGTCATGATATCCTTGGCGTTCGGGTCAATGACAGTAACCGTGAAGTTGGTCATGTCGGAAGCCGGAGTAACAGCACCCGCAAGACCTGCAAAACTCAAGGTGTAAGTACCGGCAGTTGCAGGTGCGGTCAGAACGCCGGTAAAGGTTCTCGTCTCGTTGACGTCGAACACACGTTCAGGTCTACCTTCACGCAGGTTGAGCTGATTCTTCAGCTTTGCATGCGTCTTTGCCCAAGATACTTCCTTCTCGGCTGTTTCGGCAAGGCCCAGACCATAGTCAGTCAAGGTGAAGCCGCCAGCGCCACTCTGTGCAACCAGACCGACCGTTGCGCGGTCTGCACCAAAGCTGGAATTCATAATCTGCATCCACGCGCCGGTATTCTTGTAGCTGATGGAAACAAATGCCGATTCGCCAACCTTCATGGTAGCGGGGATCTTCGCATTCACATATTCCATCTTGTAGGTCGCGCTCTTGTTCTCCGAGGTTGTCGTGCCGGCGGGAGTTGCCGCGGCGGTAGCAGACTTGCTCTCATACGATGCGGTAACTTCGTCAACAAGAACCGACTCGGTCTTGCCGCTGACGGAGACAACCTGAGCCTTCAGATCATAGGTGCCTTCGACAACAGGCGTGGTGTACTTGACAGCAAATTCTGCCGTTGCACCGGCTGCAGTAGCCGCCTTAAGCGGAGCGTAGAACTCGAACGGGTTCTTCTTGTTGTTAGCAGTCGGGTTGAACGGGTTGGGATAGTTGTACTTGAGGTACACGCCATCAACCGCAACCGTTTCAACAGGAGCCGTCACGCCCGTGGGAACTGCCCATGCAGAAGTCGTGGCGTTCTTGGCAGTTGCGGTGAGCGTCTTTTCGGTGTAGGGTTCTGCAGCTTCCGTCTTGAGCTCGATGGGCTTTGCGTTGGGGTCAACGACGGTGACCGTAAAGTTGGTCATGTCGGAAGCATAGGTTTCCGTGCCGGAGAAGCCAGCGAAGCTCAGGGTATACGTGCCGGGAGTCGCAGGTGCGGTCAGAACGCCTGTAAAGGTTCTCGTGTCGTTAACATTGAAGACACGTTCAGGCTGACCTTCACGCAGGTGCAGCTGATTTGCCTTGACATGCTTCAGCGCCCAGTCATCATGTGCAATACCGCCGGTTGCGAACGAGAAGCCATAGTCAAGCAGCTTGAAGCCGCCCGCTCCGCTCTGTGCGCACAGACAAACAGAAACACGCTGGCCCTGCGTCGGGTTAGAGGTGCTCATGATCTGCATGTATGCACCGGTATTCTTATAGCTGATGGAAACGAATGCCGATTCGCCAACCTTCATGGTAGCGGGGATCTTCGCATTCACATATTCCATCTTGTAGGTTGCGCTCTTGTTTGCCGCAGTTGTCGTGCCGGCAGGAGTTGCGGCGGCAGTAGCCGATGCAACAACATACTGCTTGGCCACTTCGTCAACAAGAACGGTTTCCTTGCCACCGCTGACGGAGACGACCTGTGCCTTCAGGTCATAGGTGCCTTCGACAACAGGAGCATTGAACTTAACTGCAAAGCTTGCGTTTGCGCCAGCTGCTGCAGCTGCGCTCAGCGGAGCGTAAGCCGTGGACGGATTCTTCTTGTTGGTAGCAACCGGGTTAAACGGGTTGGGATAGATGTACTTGAGGTACACGCCATCAACTGCAACAGTTTCAACAGGAGCTGTTACGCCTGCAGGAACTGCCCAAGCAGTTGTGGTAGCGTTCTTGGCCGATGCTGTAGCAGACAGCTCAGCATACGGTTCGCTCTTTGCGGGAAGCTCGATGCTGATGGTGGCTGCAGGAGCAGCAGCAGCTTTAACCTGAATGGTCTGCGCCTTGCTTGCACCGAAGAAGCCGCTGGCACCATCATGAACCATCTGCAAAGTGACAAGCACATCGCCCTCGGTATCAGGCATTACAAGGAAGCCCGTGAAGGTGTAGCTCGCGCCGCCTGCAACAGCATTCTTGAGCTTAATTCTGTTGCGAGAGCCCGAATCGGTGCTCGTGCCGTCAGCCGCAGTGGCCAGCTTGACCTTCGTGTTATCCTTGATGCCAAGGCGGAACATTTCGGATTCTTTCCATTCCACATTGCCGTTGTTCTTCAGGGTAATCGAGAACGGAACAACTGCGCCGGGCTCAGCCGTGGTCGGGATTTCCGCGGAAACAAATTCAGAATTCTCAACAGGAACTACAGGAGCCGTCAGGCCGTCATCGACCTTGATGGTCAGAGCCTTGCCTTCGCCGATAAAGCCCTTGCCGTCATGGACGATCTGCAGGGTGATAGCCTTGTCACCTGCCGTTGCGGGCATCTTCAGCCAGCCGTTGAAGGTGTATTCTTCCCCTGCTGCAACGGTGCTCTTGCTAAGGAAGAGTCTGTTGGCGCTGGACGAAACGCTGTTCGTACCGTCAGCCTTGTCAGCAAGCTTGATTTCACTTGTGCCATTGATGCCAAGACGGAACATATCGTTCTTGGTCCATGCGCTTGTGCCGTTGTTCTTGAAGGTGATCGAGAACGGAACAGCTTCATTCGGAGCAGCAGTCGTTTTCTCAACATTTACAGAAACAAACTGTGCGTTCTCTGCCATTGCCTCAGCCGCAGGAGCAGCCGCCTTCATGACAGGAGCAGAACGGAGCGTCAGGACACTCGCAGAAGAAGTGCCGTCGGTAACCGTAATCGGGAAGGTCTTGTCAGCCGTACCCCAAGTGGTCGGCGTGTCAAGCAGGGTGTCAAGACGCACATCATACACGCCTGCAGTATCCGGAGCCTTCAGCCAAGCGGTGTAGGTGTAGACGTCGCCGGGAGCAACCGAGATACCCTGTGCAATATCGACACGGTTCTTATCTCTGCAGTCACCCTCGCCGGTCTTAATGTTGGTAACGAACTGGAAGCCGTTCTGTGCGCCGCGGAATGCCAGACGCATATACTGCTTGCCAGCCTTGATGCTCTGCCAGGTAGCAGTACCGATGTTGAGCACCTCCAGCTGGATAGGAACAAGCTCGCCAACCTTCATGGTGGTGGGCATAGCCGCAGAGAGGAATCTTGCGTTATACTCATAATTCGTCAGCTTGTAATCCGAAGCCTTTGCGAATTCCGTCGTGGGGGTGTCGCAAACTTCAAGGATTTCGTAGACAAGCTTCGATGCGCCGGTCAGAGCCGTTGCGCCATTGTTGACCTGCAGTTCCATGTTGACAACGGTCTTCGGCGGCAGATATGCCTTCTTGGTGCCGTTGTTGGTGTAGGTATGCAGATCAATGTGGAAGCGATAGGTATCGCCGGGCTGAACGGTCACACCGGGTTCAACAGCGATGCTGTTGACAAATGCCATGCTGTCATCGTCCACGCCTGCGCCGCTGATGTAACCGTTGGAGGTTGCATCAACAAGCTTGACATCGGAAGTCCATGCCTTCGCGCCGGTGTTGAGAACTTCAACAACGACCTCAGACTTGGTGCCTGCGGTCATGCTCTTCGGGCACGAAACGGAAAGAATTTCAGCACCCAGATCTGCTGCGCCGCCATTTGCGCCAATACCGACCGAGCCGGTGTATTCGGCACCAACCTTCTCGCTGCCGCAGAGCATCTGGAGCTTGATATCCATCTTGCCCGATGCAGGTGCAGTATACGGAACTTCGAATTCATACAGAGTGCCAACTTCAACCGTGCCACGGACTGCGATGGTAGCAGCGGCAGCCGAGCCGACCTTGTACTGCAGGGCATAGCTCGAATCCCAAGCTTCGGTGCCGACGTTCTTGACGACAACCTTTGCCTTGCCAGTTGCGCTCGGAGCAACAGACTCATCCACACCGACCTTTACGATCGATGCATCCTTTGCCGTTGCGGTGAATTCGACCTTTTCCAGAGGCTGATAAGGAATAAACTTATCTTCTGCGGTCAAGCCTGCACCATCTTCAACCACAATACGCGCGGTGTAACGCGTAGAGATGGCGCCGTGCATTTCGCGGTTCATCGAGAACCACAGATCATATGTACCTTCAGTGGTCGGAGCTTTCAGGTAAGCAACAACCTGATAGGTCTCTTCGCTTTCAACCGTCTTGCTCAGCTTGATACGGTTGTAGTCCGAGGTATCCTTCTGCTTACCCTGTGCATCGGGATGCAGCTTGAAGACTCTGAGCTGATTGGTCAGAGCAAAGCGGTCATAAGTCGACTCTGCCCAAGCTTCCGTACCGGTATTGAGATAGGTCAGCGTAATCTTGCGAAGTTCGCCGGGAGCCATTCTCTTGGGGATGTCTGCCGAAATGAGTTCGCCGGAGAGCGCTGCCGTTGCTTCGGGGTCTGCGTTCCAAGTCGACGACTGCTGCGTTCTGCCGTCAACGGAATAGGTCATGTGCAGCGGGTGCGTCAGACCGGTGTCCAGATAGAACATCTTCGCCCAGATATAGGGGTCGGTCTTCTGCGACTGCGTCGAAGGAGTCGTGGTGTACTCCAGCTTTGCATTGTAAAGAGACGATTCCCAGGTGGGGATAAAGCCTTCGCCCGAGAACATATCCGTCAGGTCGCGCTTGATATCGGAAGTCTTGAAGCCGTTATCAAGAAGCGCGACATACAGATCGTATGCCGTCAAGGCCTTACGGACGGGAAGCAGGTTCTCAACGCCCGCGATGGTCGAAGCAACGTTCGCCGTGGAAGGAACCTCTTCATCCCACAGAACGAAGCCGTTATAGTATTCGCTGAAGATGTCGAGCATCTTCCAGAAGGACTTCAGCTTGACAGTCTTGAAATCGGAAAGATCGCCGCCGTCAGCCAGTTCGCCATAACCTTTTTCCGTGTCGGTGATTTGGCTGAACCAGTACTCGTCCATGTCATAGCCCATACTGGAAGGGGCAGTATTATTGAACGAGAAGAAATACAACTGCGGCACTTCACGGTTTACAAGTCCCTGTAAAGCCGTTGCCATCTTGTAGTAGTCGTACTGCAACTGCGAGTTGGGGAGCGTATTCAAAAACTCCTCAAGATCGAAGTAGTACAGCGTTTTTCTTGTATCGGATTCTGCCGCGTTGACTGAAACCATCGGAGTCAGCAACAGGACAAGGGCAAGAATCAGAGCAAGAATTCTTTTTGTCTGCTTCATGTGTTTTTCCTCCTCTTACAATGAAACCTACAATGAATTTGAAGCCCATTAAAACGCAGCATGGGCACGTTTAACAAAGACAATTGTATGTTTTTGTGCACTTTGACGCATAGTGCATCTAAGTGTAAACATTATACCACAAACCACTTGATTTTTGTACATTTTCTTTTACAAAAAACGGCTCAAAATCAACTGTTTTTTAGTTTTATTCTCTTTTTATTTTCCAGGCATCTTGGCGATCAAAACGTCTCTGCCCGGCACGCTTACGCGCACCGTTTTTCCGTTTTTAGAAATCTCCCCTGTTTGTGTTTCATCCGTGTAATTAAACACCACCGCGCATGCGCCATCTGCGCCCTGCGCTGTTTTAATTTTCAGATTCCGATTACCACAGATAGGCGTGATGTTCTTTTCTTTCAGCAACTGTGCAACAAGATCCATGCTGCGCTCTGCCGCTTCTTTGAAATACCCATAGAACAAGAATGTATTGAGCGTAACAAGGTTCCCCTCGCCCGTTTGTTTCCTGGCAACGGCGCAAGCGCCATCGGCAAAGCGCGCAAGCACTTCGGCATCGTGCACACGGCACAGTTCCTTGCTGTAATAGCCGTTGTAGGTTCCATGCACGCCTTCAAATTCCAGCGCTTCGCAGGAAGAATCGAGATAGTCAAGACCTGTCAGTTTATTCGCCTCGCCACCAGGCAGCTGAGACGATACCAGAGCAGTTTCATCAACAATGCCAAACTTTCCGTCGACGATGCAAAGACCGCCTGCACTGATGTAGCGCTCGAGCATTTCGCTCTCCTGTCTGGTCATGACAAGTTTGTTTGACAGTATGACTGCGTCGTATTTTTCAATATCCGCCATGCGAATCATATCGCAGGGAATATTCAGATCGAACAGCATTTTATATGCGCCGTACAGTGATGCCTGATAGATTTGCTGATCGACACCATACGACTGGGTATAAGCGCGCTGAAAATCCTCACTCAACGGATCATATACGATACCCACGCGGGCAGTGTCGGGCTTCATCACGCCATAGGCGTGGAATGCTTCGCCAAGGCTTTGCGCCATGGTGAGGCGCGGTGTTTCGCGGCCTTTATAGTCCACAAGACCGCGACCCATGGTCTGCAGACCCTTGGTAAACGGGCGCCACATCCAGTAGATAAGTCCCTTTGCGCCCGCGGCATAGGCTTCCATGCACCAATGCTTGAGTTCCCACGGCTGAACCTCGGTCGTAGGATTAAACAGCGCCTGAATATGCGTCTGCATCTCGGAAATGAGGAAACCTTCGCCGCGCGAGGCGTTATAAAAACTCGAGAAAATCTGATGGCGAAGCGCAGGCGCGAATGTACCGCTCACTTGCTTCGGATAGAAGGACATACCGATGGTATCGACATGATTCTTTAGGTCATAATCATCCTGCGGTCTGTCATACGAGCCGCAAAGAGTTGCCTGCGCGTGGATATTGTCCGCGATGAGCGGATGCAGGGTATCGACCTGACGGATGGCATCGCACCAATCGTCGAGAATCATGCCGATTGCCGCCTTGCGGAAGGCGCAGTAATCCGCCCGTGGCATGACGCTCATCCACATGTGCTTTTCATAAGTGACCTGCGAGAACTCGGAATATGTACGCTCCCAGACGCGGTTGAGCTCGTCAATCGTGCCGTACTTTTCCTTCAGCCACTGACGGAACGCCGCCATCGTGTGCTCGTCAAACGAGCGGAACATCGTTTCGTTGAACACATCGTAAGCCGCCAATGCAGGAAATTCCCTATACGCCTCTGCCGTAGCGCGATAGAACGCGCAGATTTTCTGCTTTACCTCGGGGTGGAAATAGTTGAGGAAGCCGAAGCTGCTCTGCCCCCATTCTCGGCTTCCTGTTTCTGTTTTCGCGTAGTATTCCTCTTTCATTTCGCTGTCGGGAATGTACTCGAACACCGACAACTGGCCTGCCAGTTCGATAATGACCTTGATGCCAACTTTTTCGGCAATCTGCAGGATTTTCTTGCCCGTTGCAAACGGATAATCCGCGGTCTTTTCCTCCCAGTAATAGACGGGCGGCCAAATGACGACCGTATCCATGCCGCTTGCGCGCATCATCTCAAAATCACATTCAATTTGCTTCGGTGTGTCTTCTCTTGTCACCTTGTAAACACTGCCGTACAGATATTCCTGCATACTCATTCTCCCCTTCGGCTTTTATGTCACAATTGTAGCATGATCAAGCACAAAGCAAAATTGCAAAAGCAATCAGCATATATTGCAAAAACCGTCATGTGTGATATACTGATTTTAAGATTATTCGGAAATTAAATCGATTTGTTCTTGTTGTTTTCTCAGGTTTTCAGATAAAACGCCCCAGTATCATCATTTTCCCGTGAATCAGTAATGTCGAATTTGCAATATCATTTTATGCAACCGAAGAAAGGAAGCTGTGCCTATGCCGACGCTCTTTCAATATATGGACCATGAAATAACTTGCCACCATACGTTAGATCAGGAGCCTGATCCTAATCGTTTTTATCAACATGTTCATGACAAATTCGAGATTTTCTATCTGCTCAGCGGAAATGTCAACTACATAGTCGAGGGCAACATTTATCCTATGCGCGCAGGCGATGTAATGCTGACTGACCGCGCTGAGGCACACAAGGTTGAGGTTGGCTCAGATCAACCGTACGAGCGATTTTCCATTCAGTTTCACGCCGAGCTACTTGAAAAAATCGACCCGCAGGGTGTTCTTCTGCGTCCATTCCGTGAGCGCGAATTAGGCAGCGCAAACCACTACCCTGCCTCTATTTTCTCGAAAGACAGTGTTCGCCTTAGCTACGAGCAAATCTCCAGCGATGTTCCTGACGAAAGAAAGCGTCTGCTCATCATCAACACGATTTTCACAATTATGTGTCAAATTTGCAATCGGTTTGAAACAAGCCTAACAAGCACGCAGACGAGGATTCCAAACACTGTTTCGCAGCAAATCATCTGCTATGTCAACGCGCATATGTTTGAACCGATTACCCTCAATTCCATCGCGCAGGCGTTCTATCTCAGCCAATCACAGCTTGCGCGAATCTTCAAAAATTCTGCAGGCTTCTCAGTTGGCGAATACATCCGAACCAAGCGTCTGATTGCCGCGCGCGAGCGAATCCGTGAAGGAGAAGCACCGACCACTGCATTCAGCGCCTGCGGATTCCGCGATTATTCCTCGTTCTACCGTGCCTATACGGCGCATTTTGGTTATCCTCCGTCGAAAACGCGGAACCTTTGCTGGAAAGATAACACAAATCTGCAAAGGGAGATATAACCCATGAAAACGATTTACTGCTTCTTCGCCGCGAGCTGTTATTGGCCCGATGAAGACATCAGTAAGAAATTGGATCGCCTCGCCCTACTCTTTAAACCGTGTATTTTATAACTACATAAAGCAAAAGCGCCATTTGCGAAAGCAAATG
>JAZUCN010000100.1:0-3415 GCA_045639205.1 Oscillospiraceae bacterium
CGGTCCCAGTCGAAGCTGTAACCGAGCATATTCAGCTGCTTGTTAAAGTTTGCAATGTTGTTTTTCGTAACGATTGCAGGATGGATACGGTTCTTGATGGCAAAGTTCTCTGTCGGCAGACCGAATGCATCATAGCCCATCGGGAACAGAACATTGTAGCCATCCATGCGCTTTTTGCGCGCGATGACATCCATGCCGGTATAAGGTCTTGCATGGCCGACATGCAGACCGTTTGCAGACGGATACGGGAACTCAACGAGGCCAAAGAACTTCGGCTTCGAAGTATCGCCGTTGACCGCGGCAAAGGTTTTCTCCTTGCGCCACTTTTCCTGCCATTTGGCTTCAATGGCTGTATAATCGTATTTCATAACAAACTCCTTTGTCTTATTGAAAAATAAAGACACCCCTGACCGAAAACACGGTCAGGGGCGATTGCTCGCGTTACCACCCTGATTCAGCATGCGGTTTCCCACACTGCCCTCAGCGACTGTACGTCTGGTCTGTAACGGGACCATCCGTCCTGCCCTACTCGCCTTCAGGCAGAAAACTCCGGGACCAGTATAGCAAGGCATCCGCACCGACTCGCACCGCCCGTCGGCTCTCTGAAACAGATGGTCATTGCCTTTTTCCCATCAACGTTGTTAACGTGTCTTATTCTACGGTTTTGCGCATGATTTGTCAAGAAAAACCGTGCTTACGCGTTCAGAACGGTATCCAAATCCAGTGCAACGCCATCCTGCCACAGACGCTCCAGGTCATAGAACGCTCTGGTCTCCTCGGTAAACACATGCACGACCACACAGCCGTAGTCCAAAAGCACCCAAGTGCCACTGCGATGGCCCTCGCGGCTGATGATGTTCTCGCCTGCGTTGTCCATCGCCTCTTCGACCGCATCACAAAGAGCCTTGACATGCGTATTGGAGTTTGCGGTGCAGATAAGGAAATAATCCGCAAGCGTGGAAATATCCGTAATACCAATCAGGCGAATATCTACGCCTTTCTTTTCATCGAGTGCCGTTGCGGCAAGTTTTGCGACCTGTTTTGCACTAATCATGTGTTTGTTCCTTTCATTCCTCAGCCGCGTTATGCGGCGTGTCTGCATCCCAAAGTGACGCGTCACCAATCTCAGGCTCTTCCGTCACTGGCTGTTCTTCCTGCGGCAGTTCCCCATACCAATCCTCGGGAAGCATGCCAAATTCATCGAGTTCAAATTTAGGCGGTTGGTCCTGCGTTTCTTCCGAAGGAAGTATTTCTTCGCCCTCTATCGGTTCTTCCATTTCCGCCTCGGGAATTTCGGAGCTTTTCTGCCAATCGTCATCGCCTGCAAGGAAGCCCTCGGGGTCTTCTAAAAACGCCAGTGCCATTTCTTCCGTGATGACATTCAGATGCTCGGGCTCGAGATCCACATCATAGGGATTAAACGAAGTATTTACGATTTCGAGCACGTTTTCCGGGTCAAGTGGGAAATAGGACAAGCCGTCAATCGTCGCGCCAGTGCCTCTTGGCGTGTAGGTTTCAATGTTTTCCGACGGACAAGCGGCAAGCTCGCTGACAAAGTAAACAAGATTGCCAATCGTCATATCAGTCGTCACATTATCGAAGAAAATTTGAATAAAACCGTTGATTTTTGATGTGTTTTCAAGCGAAAGAATCTGTTTTCCTGCTTCAACGAGGAACTGCTGTTGCATCTGTGTGCGCTGGATATCCTGCGAAAGGTATCCTTTTCTGTAGCGCACCAAGCCCATGGCGTTGTAGCCATCAAGCAGTTGATAGCCTTCTTTGAGGTCAATATACAAATCCTGCGTCGGGTCTTCGTAGAACATATCCTGCGGCACATCGAACCACACGCCACCCATCAGGTCCACCGCTTCTTGAAATGCGTTGAGGTTGATGAGTACATAGCCATCCATGGGAAAGCCAAGCATCTGTCCAAGACATTTCGAGAGTCTGTCCATTCCAAATGCACCCGCGCCGCCGTAAACAGAGTTAATTTTTGCGACTTTGTCTTCCTGGATGACCACCGTATCGCGCGGGATGCTCAGCAGGGCCGCTTTATTTTCTGTCGTGTCGATGTGGGCAATCATAATCGTATCTGTGCGGTAGCCATCATTATCCGTGCCGCACAGAAGAATGTTATACACGCCCTCCCGATGTGACGCCGGGCGCTCGATTTCAATCTCGACGATCTCGCCCGTCAGTTCGTCAACCTGCGTCTGTGTTTCGGTGATAATCGGCGTAGTCTGCAGTTGTTCCTGCTGGCCCATCGGACGCACGATGACTTTATATGCCGTAAGCAAGGCGCACACAGCCAGGAGCATCGATACGCCCACCCATAAGAACGCCTTGGCGCCTTTGCTAGTCTTGCTTACATGTTTGGCATTCTTTTTGTTGCCATTAAACTTCATCATGGACTTTGTGTAAGCTTCCTTTCTCTGTAAAGAAAATCGCGTGCCTGCGTCGATTGTGCGCAAACCTGCTGTCCGCGCGTCTCGAGCATCGCAATGGTCATTTCAAGTCCCATCAACACCGCCGCATCCAAATCTTTGTCCAGCGTTGCGCGAAGTTCGTCAACACCTGGAAAATCGCGATTTGGTTCGGCATAGTCTGCAATGTAAATGATTTTTTCGAGCAGGCTCATATTTTCTCTGCCCGTTGTGTGCCAGCGGATTGCCGTACACACCGCATCGTTCTCACCAAAGATGTGTTTGGCGACTGCCGCGGCCGTTGCCGCATGCAGGAGTTTGGCTGAGAGTTTCTCGTCGGCTGTCAACGCAATTTTAAATCGCATACAGAGCAAAAACTGTTCAGACACCGTCAGCGCCTTTGTGATATCGTGCAAAATACCCGCACGCGCCGCATCGCTCTCGTTTGCGCCAAGTTTGCGCGCAAGTGCGGCGGCAAGTTCACTACAGCCCTCCGCATGCGGTACGCGCTTTGCCTTGTGCTGTGCAAGACTCCATGCGCGAAGTTCATCAAACGGAAGATTCTTCTTGTCATCCGCTGTGCCGTAAAGACCGTCTGCGCAGATTTTTTCGAGCACCGCTTCAGGAACAAACTCGTCCGCGCATCCGAAAAACAAAAGCCTGCGCACCTGCGTGGAAGAAATCTCCGTCACAGGATTGTGCAAAAACTCGATACGGCAGGAATACTGCTTGCACAGGTGCTTTTCCTGCTCATGCATCTGCTGTTTCAGTTCCTCGTCACAATCGACACGCATCGCACAGACAAGGGTTGCAAGTTTTGCAATCTCTTCCGGCTTATGCCAGGTGTGGAAACTGAGGAACATATCCGTTCCCATCAGCAGAAACAGTTCATCCGCAGGATATTGTTTGTGAATTTCCCGCAAAGTATCCAAAGTAAAGCTGGGACCGTCGCGCTGAAGTTCAATATCCGACACTTCCGCAACCTTCATATC
>JAZUCN010000101.1:0-3631 GCA_045639205.1 Oscillospiraceae bacterium
CCGGCTACGCCATCGGCGGTTTGGCGGTAGGGGAGGACACTGAAACGATGTACCGCATCATCGATGCTGTCGAGCCGCATATGCCGACCGATAAGCCCCGCTACCTCATGGGTGTTGGCACTCCATCGAATATCATCGAGGCAGTTGCGCGCGGTGTGGATTTCTTCGATTGTGTCATGCCCGCGAGAAATGCTCGCCACGGCAGACTCTTCACCTGGCAGGGTGCGATCAATATGAAAAACGCCAAGCACGCCAAGGACGAAACGCCCATTGACCCTGAATGTTCCTGTCCAGTCTGCAAACGCTTTTCAAGGGCATATCTTCATCATCTGTTTAAGGCAGATGAAATGCTTGCCATGCGGCTTTCTGTCATGCACAATCTGTATTTCTACAACAATCTTACCGCGCGCATCCGCGAGGCACTCGATAACGGAACATTTGCGCAATTCCGCGCGGAATATTCCGAGAAGCTCGACAGAAAGATTTAAGATGCTATTTTGCCCTTGCAAAAAGATGCAAAGATGGCTATAATACGAAAAAGATTGAACTACGGAGGAAATTCATATGAATCTTTATCTTGCAGCAGCTGATGCCGCAACACAGTCGACCGGCTCGATGCTCGTGCCCCTGCTTCTCATGGTCGCGGTCTTCTATTTCATTTTGATCCGCCCTGAAAACAAGCGCAAAAAAGAGGCACAGCAGATGCGTGATTCGCTGAAGGTTGGCGACAACATCACCACCATCGGCGGCGTGATTGGCGATATCGTCAACATCAAAGAAAACTCGTTCATCATTGAGACCAGTGCTGACCGTGTTCGTGTTGAGTTTGCAAAGTTTGCCATCTCTACCAATAACACCGCCGAAAAGGAAGCCGCCAAGAAAAAGGCAGCTGCCGCTGAGGCCCGTAAGGAAGAGCTTGCAAAGAGAAAAGAAAAGAAAGCAAAGAAGTAATGAAAAACTCCTGCACAGTTTGTGCAGGAGTTTTTTCGCATAGATATAACAAAGCGGCATCCAAACGGATGCCGCGCTGTCATTTTGTTGTTAGATCGCGCGCTCGACCTTGTTCGAACGCAGGCATCTTGTACAGACATGAACATGGCACGGAGTGCCGTCAACGATCGCCTTGACGCGCTTGACGTTGGGCTTCCAGGTTCTGTTGGAACGTCTATGGGAGTGAGAAACCTTGATACCAAAAGTAACGCCCTTGCCGCAGATATCGCATTTTGCCATTCGCTGCACCTCCTTGCCATAAAAAATCAGTGTTTTTGCGCCCGTCTTTGGACGCCGTTTGATATAATAGCAGATGAGTTCCCTAAATGCAAGCACAATTTCGCGCTTTTTTTAAAAAATTTTACCATGAATTAGCAAAGTACAATTCGCGGTTGCGAAATAGGGGATTTGATTGTATACTGAAACCATCATGTAGCGAGGTGAACGCCATGTCCAACAACTATTCTGTCGCGTTAAGCGATTTGGTTCGGGAATTTTCTCTCACACCCCTGCACAGTTCTTCTGATTTTGAGCAGATCCATGTCACGGTCGACGATATCAGCCGTCCGGGTCTGCACCTGGCAGGCTTTTTTGAACATTTTGAGCCGATGCGCATCTATGTTGTCGGAACGGTCGAATCTGCCTATCTGACCAAACTCTCGAGCGAAGATCGTCTGATCATCTTCGATCAGATTATGATGTACAAGATTCCTGCCATCATCATCGCGCGCGGCATCCCAGCGCTTCCCGAGTGCATGGAGATGGCAAAGAAACACGATATTACAGTTCTCAGCTCCAGTGACACCACCTCGCATCTGATCTCCGGCCTTATCACATACCTTAAAAGCGAGCTCGCACCTCGCATCACACGCCACGGTGTTCTTGTTGACATTTATGGCGAGGGCATTCTCATTATGGGTGAGAGCGGTATCGGTAAAAGTGAAACCGCGATCGAGCTTGTCAAGCGCGGTCACCGTTTGATTGCCGATGACGCGGTAGAACTGAAGAAAGTCTCACAGCATGAACTCGTCGGCGTTGCACCCGCGGTGCTTCGGCACTATATCGAGCTTCGCGGCATCGGCGTTATCAACGTTGCAAAGCTTTTCGGCATGGGCGCGGTCAAGGACAGCTCGAATATTGACCTCATCATCAACATGGTTCCTTGGCGCGACGGCGATACCTATGACCGCCTTGGCATGGAAACGCACTACCAGGAGATTCTGGATGTCAAAATCCCATCCATCACTGTACCGATTACTCCGGGTCGTAACCTCGCTGTTATTTTCGAGGTTGCCGCTATGAATAACCGACAGAAGCGCATGGGCTATAATGCCGCGGTGGAATTTACTGAGCAGATGAGCCAGTTCTTCCAAAAACAAAACGAACTTTGAGAGATCGGGTGCTTAGCACCCAATTTTTTCTTTACATTTTTGTTTTATTTTTTTAATAAGTATGATATGATAATACAAACTGTCCACCCGGAGGCGTTTATGACATCCATTCATTCTGTTTTGCGGCTCATCCGCGGCGAATGTCCCGATATCACTATTCTTGAAAATGAACCGCTGAGCGCGCACACATCGTTTAAGATTGGCGGCCCGGCCGCGCTGATGGCATTTCCGAAATCGGAGCAGGAGCTTGCTCGGCTCTTTAGAGCAGCCAAAGCCCATGGTGTGCGTCCGCGTATCCTTGGCGCAGGAACGAACGTTCTTGCACCAGACAACGGCCTTGATGAACTTCTCATCTGCACCAAAGAGGCTCTTTGCGGACTTTCTAACCCCAGCGAGAATACCATCGAGGTCATGGCAGGCGAGTCCATGGCAAAAGCCGCTGTTTACGCGCGCGAACTCGGCCTGTCAGGTTTTGAATTTGCCCACGGCATCCCGGGAACGCTCGGCGGCGGCGTGTATATGAACGCAGGTGCATATGGCGCTGAAATCAAGGATGTTTGCCAAAGTGTCACTGTCATGGATTTTGACGGGAATCTGCGCGAGTACAAAAATATCGATATTTTTTCTTACAGAAACAGCATCTTTCAGTCGCTGGACTGCATCATTGTCAGCGCGAGATTTGTCCTTACACCTGCTGAGGAATGTGTCATTCGCGAGAAGATGCAGGAACTGATGGAACGCAGACGCGCATCTCAGCCGCTGGAATATCCGTCCGCAGGCAGTACCTTTAAACGACCTGATGGTGCATACGCAGGCGCGCTGATTGAAGGTTCAAATCTCAAAGGCGTAAGCGTCGGCGGCGCGCAGGTATCGCCCAAACACGCAGGCTTCGTCATCAACTGTGGCGGTGCACCCGCCTCGGATGTCATGATGCTTATCGAACAAATCCAAAAGAAAGTCTATGCCGATTCGGGCTTTATGCTTGAGCCCGAGGTGCGCATTTGGTAGGTGTTTAATTATGCAATTTGTTATCGTTTCCGGCCTTTCCGGCGCAGGAAAAAGTAAAGCGGCAACGCACTTGGAGGACCTCGGTTTTTATTGCGTGGACAATATGCCTGCCGAAATGATTCCGCAGTTTGCCCGCATCTGCCTTGCAACAACGGGTCGTTTTGAAAAAGTCGCTCTCGTCACAGACGTACGCGGCGGCTTGACTTTCGATGGCTTGTTCCAATCCCTCGATGCCCTTGATG
>JAZUCN010000102.1:0-4283 GCA_045639205.1 Oscillospiraceae bacterium
CAGCTGGATAGTCTGATGCCGCTGATGCAGCAGTCGCTCGCAGAGGGTAAGACGGTTCGTTTTACCCCGAAGGGGACGAGTATGCGCCCGATGATTCGCGGCGGCGAGGACAGCGTGGAGCTTGCGCCTGTGCCGAACGGCTCGCTTGTGGGCAAGGTGGCGCTATACAGACGCAAGAGCGGGGAATATGTCCTGCACCGCATTGTTGCAGATGACGGCAAAGCATATACCTGCCGCGGTGATAATCAGTGTATAAATGAGTATCCTGTGTATGCCGAGCAGATAATTGCCGTCATGTGCGCACTGCATCGGAACGGAAAAACATACAAGACGGATGACGCGCGCTATGCGTTTGGGTGCAATGTGCGAAGAGGCATCCGTTATATGAGAAGAAAGAGTGAAAACTGGATTCGGGGGCTTTTTGGGTGAAGAAAAAGCATTGCGTATCATGGTTAATTAAAAAATCGCGTCGGAGGATTCCTGCGCTTTTGTTGCTGGTTGTTCTGCGCATTGCGGGCGCGCTTTTGGGCGTTGCCTTCGCACTGGGCACGCGACAGGTCATTGACTGCGCGGTCAGCGGTGCGGCAGAATTACTGCAGCAGGCGGTTAATTCGCTTGCGGTGGTGATTGTGCTGATGCTTGCGTGCATCGCGGCGAGCCGCGAGGTCAAGGCGCGTATAACCATGGAACTCGAACGCGATTGGAAGCGGCAGTTACTGCATGGCCTGCTCGAAGGCGAGTATACCGCCGTGCGCGAATATCACAGCGGCGAGCTTATCAACCGACTGAATAACGATGTGCGCGCGGTATCAGAAGGCATGGCATCTGTCGCGCCCGATTTTGCCGCAATGGCGGCGCGGTTGCTTGCTGCAATGGCGGCGCTGAGCATTTTGACACCGAAGTTTACGCTGTGGATGTTATTGGTTGGCGTGTTGGTCGTTTTGTGTACGGGCGCACTGCGCAGATACATGAAGAATCTGCACAAGCGCGTGAGCGAGGCTAACGGCCGCGTGTTTGGCTTTATGCAGGAATCCATAGAAAAAATCCTGATGGTGCAGGCAATGGATGTCGCGCCTGAGATGGAGCATCGCGCGGATGTGCGTATGGCGGAGCAGTTTGCTCTGCAGAAAAAGCAGAAGAACGCGAGCGTTGCGGTCAATACGGCAGTGAGCGTTCTGACGCAGGGCGTTGGATTCTTTGCTCTGGTTTGGTGCGCACAGGGACTGCTCACAGGTGCTATGACATTTGGTACACTGACGGCTGTTACACAGCTTGTTTCCCAGCTTCGCGCGCCGTTTGTCAATCTTTCGGGCTTTATGCCGCGATATTATGCGATGCTCGCCTCGGCCGAGCGCCTGATGGAACTCGATGCAATCGAGCCGCGCGAACTGATGCAGGCGCCCGATGCGCAGACGCTTTACAAAAACCTTGAAACCATTGGCGCGAAAGACCTCTGCTTTGCCTATGACGAGGAAGAGGTTCTGCACAATGTGAGTTTTGCTCTGCCGAAGGGGAGTCTTACGGCGATTGTCGGCTCATCGGGCATTGGCAAGAGCACGCTTCTGAAACTGATGCTTGGCGTTTTCAAGCCTGTGAGCGGGGAACTGTATCTGCAGGCGGCGGATGCGCATTTGCCATTGCGCGGTACATATTCGGGCCTGTTCTCCTATGTGCCGCAGGGCAATCTTCTGCTCAGCGGTACGGTGCGCGAGAATCTGCTTCTCATCCGCCCCGAGGCAACCGAAGAAGAACTGGAAAGAGCGGTCTACATCAGCGCCATGGACCTGTTTCTGCCGCAATTGCCGCAGGGCCTCGATACGGAACTTGGCGAAAATGGCGCGGGTCTTTCCGAAGGACAGGCACAGCGGCTTGCTATCGCGCGTGCGGTACTCAGCACAGCACCGATTATCCTGCTTGATGAGGCGACATCCGCGCTTGATGATCAGACCGAGCGGCTGGTGCTTGAACGCATCAGCGCCCTGCACGAGCGAACCTGCATTGTTGTCACACACCGCCCCGCGGCGCAGGAGATCTGCACGCATAAATTGCAGATTGAAGCGAATGGCGCAATGCTTACAGAGCGGGGTGGAAACAACGAAAATAAGGGGTAAATTACTTGACACCCACCGTCGTGCATGGTATCATATCAAAGTATGTAGTATCGGGACGTATGTCTACTCGAAACAAGACAAAAGCACCTTGCGCTTTGCGCGATTTGTGCTGAAACAGTAAGAATTTAGAACTGAGGAAGCGAATCTGACTATGGGTGAGACAATGAATCACAATGCGAATAATCATGAGATTGATTTGCAGAAGTTGTTTGTGGCGTGCCTGCAGAGATGGTGGCTGATTGTTGGCTCGGCAATTCTCGGGCTGGTGGTCGCACTGCTCTATACCAGCTACTTTATCACGCCGCAGTACCGCGCAAGTGTGACAATGTATGTTAACAATGCCGGCAGCGAGATGCAGATTGAATACATCACCAGCAGCAACCTGACAGCGTCACAAACGCTGGTTAATACGCACGTCAATGTGATCCGTAGCGACAGAATTTTGGAAAAGACTGTTGAGCGGATGGACTTGGATATCACCCCCGCACAGCTCGACTCGATGATTTCCGCCGCGCAGATTGGCGAAACGCAGTTGTTCCGTCTCAGTATCACACACACCGACCCGGTACAGGCGGCAGACATTGTCAATGCGCTTGCAGATGTTTCGACGGTGGAACTGATGAGCATTATTGAGGGCAGCTCCGTCAAACTGATTGACTATGCGAAGGTACCGACTGTACGTCACTCTCCCAACAATACGAAAAATGCGATGGTTGGCGCCATGGTAGGCGTGTTGCTTGTCGTTTTGGTTATTGTTATGAGAGAACTGTTTGATGTCCGTCTGCGTGAAGCCGGAGATCTTGAGAATATGTTTGATATTCCTGTTTTGGGACAAATCCCCGATTTCTCTCTGCAAGGAGCGAAAAAGGGATATGAGTACGCAAGACAAGAATCGCCTTCCGCTGCTGAAGAAGAAGGAGTCTGAGCATGCGACTGTTTGGAAGCTTTAGTGGGAAAAAAGCCCGCTCCCGCATTGAAGAAAGAAATAACCGCATTCAGGAAGACAGGCGCCATCTGCTCTCGGAAAGAAGCAATTTCTTTATCCGTGAGGCATACAAGACCCTGCGAACCAATGTGAATTTTGCCGTTCCGGAAGAGGAAGGCTGCAAGACACTGCTGATTACGTCGTCGCTGCAGGGCGAGGGCAAGAGCATCACAGCTGCAAATCTTGCGATTTCCTATGCACAGGCGGAGCAGCGCGTGCTGCTCATTGACTGCGACCTGCGCAGACCGAATGTTGCACGTCTGTTGGCGCTTAATTCGCCGGTAGGCTTGAGCAATCTGCTTGTTGATCCGGAACTGGAGAAGCAGGCAATTCTGCCGTCCGGCGTGGCGAATCTTGATGTCATTCTCAGCGGCATCATTCCGCCCAACCCGTCGGAACTGCTTGGCTCGGTTCGTATGCAGCGCCTGCTTGAGCGCCTGCGTGATCGGTATGATTACATCATTCTCGACACGCCGCCGGTAAACATGGTCGCTGATGCGATGGTCCTCGCTCCGAGAAGCGATGGCGTGCTGTTTGTTGTGCGCGCAGGTCGTTCGGAGCGCGATGCGGTTATGTTTGCGGTCGATCAGCTGGAATATTCCCGCGTGAAGATTCTCGGCTTTATTCTCAACAGCGTGGATATGGAGAAGAATGCGCAGTATTCCAAGTATCGTTATCGTAACTATCAACGATATTCTTACGGCAATTATTACGACTACGGCTATGGTTACGGTGCAAATCGTACCAACCAACGCGACGAGCAAAGAGGAATGGAAAAACCTTAAGTTATGATTGATATCCACACGCATATCCTTCCCAACATGGACGATGGTGCGCCAGATATACAGACGAGCCTGGAAATGCTGCGGATGGAAAAGGAACAATACGTTCATACGGTTGTGCTCACACCGCATTTCTACCGCGATCGCGAGCATTTGAGCACCTTTTTGCAGCGCAGGCAGGTTGCGTGTGGGAAATTATTTGAGGCAATTGATAAGCTTCCTGCGCAGGAACGGGAGAAAATCCCACAGACGATTGTCGGCGCGGAAGTTGCATGGGTGCCGAATCTGATTAATCACGACAGGATTGATGAGCTGTTTATCGGAAAAGGTAAGTATATGCTTTTGGAACTGCCGTTCCATTGCTGGACCGTTGAGATGATTCATCAACTGTATAATTTACAGATT
>JAZUCN010000103.1:0-4979 GCA_045639205.1 Oscillospiraceae bacterium
CGCAGACAAATGTCACACTCAACGGCATGAAAATTTACTCCGACAGACCGCTTGCGCAGATCGTGAGTTTTGCCGCGGCGGTTGTCGAGACGGCAGGCAGCGGGCTTGTGCCGCTGTTCCGCCAGATTATGCTTGACCAAAATGGCAAGAAAATGACGGTCGACACTTTCCGCCGCTATGAAGGCGGCGGCTTGGGCGCGGAAATCCACGGCGATGTGATCCTCATGGGATCGCTGGCGTTCATGAAACTTATGCGCGTGCAGATGCCCGAAGGGACGAAACTCAAGCAGGCGGTGTATCTGTCTATCAACGGTGAGATGGCGGCGGTGTTTGCGCTTAATTACGCGCCTGCCGCGAATGTCAAAAACAGTCTGTTTGCCGCGGCGCATACGAAGGGCTTGTTCCCTGTGCTTGCGACGCGCGACTTTATGATTACGCCGCAGTTTATCAAGCATCGCTACAAACTCTCGCCCGACCGCATTGAGTTCCCGACGGTGGAAGAGCGCGCGTGGCTCTCATCAAACGATGCCATCCGCGAGCCGAAGCAGGGGGCGATGATCTCGCGCAGTACTTTTGCGGATTTTGTCCGCGCGGTTTGTGCGGCGCGTGCATTGCGCACTGCGTCGCTCGGAAGCATTCTCATCAGCCTGGCAGGGGGTGTCCTTGGCCTTGTGATGGTGTTCTTCCTGACGTTTATCGGCGCGATGCAGGCGGTCAGTGCGTGGAATTTGCTCATTTTTGAATTGCTGTGGCTTTTGCCGCAACTTTTGCTGACAGCTATGAGCATGGCAACATGGGAATAAGGCGGTTTGACTGTTTTTGTGAAGAAAATCTGCGATATTTTCGCCATTTTCACAAGATTATATTTGCAATTCCACTGCTGTTCGTTTATAATGAAATTTAATGGTGGCAAGATTCTGTTTTGCCGTAAGATAAGACCGCTTATATGTGCGGCTTGTCTGTAGAAAGGAGTTAATTTACTATGGGCTATACTGCCAACGACATTCGCAACATTTGCTTGCTTGGCCATGGCGGCGACGGCAAATCCGCACTTTGCGAGAGCATGCTGTTTACGACCAAGGCGATCACCCGTCTGGGTAAGCGTGCTGACGGCACGACCGTTTCTGACTTCGACGATGAAGAGAAGAAGAGACAGTATTCTATCTCCACGGCTGTGATCCCTGTTGAATATAAGAAGTGCAAGATCAACGTTCTCGATAACCCCGGCTACTTCGATTTCGCCGGTCAGATCGTGCAGTCGCTTCGCGTTGTTGACGCAGGTCTGATCTGCGTGACCGCAAAGAGCGGCATCGGCGTTGGCACGGAAAAGGGCTGGAAGTATCTGGCCAAGGCAAAACTGCCCGCTATGTTCTATGTTTCCAAGCTCGATGAAGAGCATGCGAACTATTTTGCAACCGTCGATGCTCTGCGCAGCACCTTCGGCAACACGGTCATTCCGTTCGTCTTCCCCATCCTCAACGGCGAGCAGGCTTTTGGTGTTGTGGAACTTCTGACGAAGAAGGCATACGATGCAAACGGTAAGGAAATCGCTCTGCCTGCTGATGCAGAAGAGAAGATCGAAGAGTACATGATGAGCCTCAATGAGCAGATCGCTGAAACCAGCGAAGAGCTCATGGAGAAGTTCTTCATGGAAGAGCCGTTCACCGAGGAAGAAATCCTCGCCGGCGTCAAGGCAGGTCTTCGCGACCGCGCCATCACTCCCGTTTTCTGCGGCTGCGCAATGACGGGTCTTGGCACGACGAATCTGCTCGATGCACTGGTTGCTTATGCTCCCAACCCCCTGGAAGGCAAGCCGATGGACGCAGAAGACGGCGAATTTACGCTGAATGCTTCCGGCAGCCCCATGGCATTTGTTTTCAACACCATGGCTGACCAGTATGGCAAGAACTCCTACTTCAAGGTTATCTCGGGCGATCTGGAAGACACCATGACGCTCGTTAATGCCCGCACGGGTGACAACGAAAAACTCGGCAACATGTTCTTCCCGAAGGGCAAGGACAACAACAAGACCTCCAAGATCTGCTGCGGCGATATCGGTGTTTTCACCAAGCTCGCTTCTGTCAGAACGGGCGACACGCTCGGCCTTGCAGGCAAGACCGCTGCCATCAAGGGCATGACTTATGACGAGCCGATGTACAAGATGGCAATTCATGCCAAGGTCAAGGGCACCGAAGACAAGATCGCTGCAGGCCTTGTCAAGCTCAACGAAGAAGACTCCTCGTTCACCTATGGCAACGATCCGGAAACCAAGGAACTCATCATTGCCGGCGCCGGCGATATGCAGCTGTCTGTCCTGATGGCAAAGCTCGTCAGCAAGTACAAGGTTGAGGCTGTTCTGAAGCCCGCCAAGATTGCATACCGCGAGACCATCAAGAAGAAGGTCGAAATCCACGGCCGTCATAAGAAGCAGTCCGGCGGCCATGGCCAGTTCGGTGACGTTTATATCCGCTTCGAGCCGCAGTCTGAGTCCGAAGAGATGATCTTCGCGGACGAGACCGTCGGCGGCTGCGTGCCCAAGAACTTCATCCCGTCGGTTGAAAAGGGTCTGCGCAACTGCGTTGGCAAGGGCGTTCTGGCAGGCTATCCTGTCGTGTTCCTGAAGGCTACGCTGTACTTCGGTTCTTACCATGCGGTTGACTCGTCCGATATGGCGTTCCAGACCGCTGCGGGCATTGCTTACAAGGAAGGCCTGCCCACCGCAGGTCCGACCCTGCTCGAGCCGATCGGCGAGCTGAAGGTCCTCGTTCCCGATGCAAACATGGGCGATATCATTGGCGACCTCAACAAGCGTCGCGGTCGTGTCATGGGCATGAACCCCGATGTTGAGAACCCCGGCTATCAGATCGTTGAAGCGGAAGTTCCCGTTGGCGAAATGACCTCCTACACCATTGACCTGCGCGCCATGACCCAGGGTCGCGGCAGCTACACGCTGAACTTCGTCCGTTACGAAGAAGTTCCGCAGATCAACCAGGCCAAGATCATCGAAGACGCCAAGAAGGACGCAGAAGAAGAATAATCTGCATGATACAAATAAAAGCACGGCTCGAAAGAGCCGTGCTTTTTGCGTGCTTGTAAGCAGATATGCGGCATGATATAATCAAAGCAAATGTATCGGAGGTGAATGCGGTGATCCATATTTCTGCTTGGATGGATGATTTTTTAAAGGCACTGGAACAGCAGTTTGGTGAGCGTGTGTGGTTTGTCGGTCTGCAGGGGAGTTATGGGCGCGAGGAAGCGACAGAAACAAGTGATTTGGATGTGGTTGTCATCCTGGATACCTTGTCTGCGTCTGATATAGAGAATTATCGGACAATGCTGGATAATCTGCCGCATAGGGATAAAATCTGCGGTTTTCTTTCAGGCAAACAGGAATTGTTGTGCTGGGATACAGCAGATCTGTTTCAGTTTTGTTATGATACCGTATCGATCAAAGGAAGCCTGGATGAGGTGACCGCGCGCATTGACGATGCTTCGGTGGATAGAGCCATCAAGACGGCGGCCTGCAATCTTTATCATGGATGCGTGCATAACATGCTGCACGAAAGAAATGCCCGGATTCTCAGGGAACTATATAAAGGTGCTTCTTTTATGGTACAGGCAATTTGCTATCGGCAGACAGGAAAGTATGTTCGCCACCAGGCTGATTTGCTTTCGGCAGTTACCGAGGAGGAAAAAGCGATACTTGAAACTTTTCAGCATTTGAAACAAGACGGAGAAATTGATTTTTGCGCAATGTCGGAACGTTTATTTCGTTGGTCAGCAAAGTGGATTAAGGTATAAAAAACCGACCTATGGCTCTTCCATAGGTCGGTTTTGCTGTTTGGTTATTTTGCGCGGTGGCAGACAAATGCGTTGGGGAGGGGTCTGCCCTTGGGCAGGCTCGTGTTCGAACAGCGGATGATGTATTCACCGTCATACCACATGATGGTACTCGTGCCGCCGTCGAGGTTGATGGCTTGCATGCAGTTGTGTGCTTTGAGAATCTGCGCGCAGACGTTGACATCTGTGCCGAGAATACCTGCGGCGGGGTTGCGGCCTTCAATCGCCAACAGCAGGTATTCGTATTTATCCGACTGGCCGATGGCTGTGCGCGGATTGAGTTCGACCCACCAGTTGCTGACAAGCACTTCGCCATCGACAATCATCGCGGGCTCAAACTCGAGCGCGTCGGTGCAGTCTTCACTGACGGGATCATTGATGGATTTGATGTACATGAGATTGTTTTCGTGAATCTCCATGCGGACGAACTGGTGCCAGCTGGTATTGCGCGACTGGCGGCCTTGTGCCGCGACGCCGTTACACATGGCGTAGCCCGAAAGGATACCGCCGTTGCCTGCACCGACATTGCCCTGTGCGTCTTCATCAATGAAGCCGCTGCCCGTCATGGCCAAAACGCCATCGACGCGCTCGGCAATCGTGCCGACATGCTGACCGAAACTGCCGATGCCTGCCGACCATTCCATCGACAGAAGTTCGGGGTCTTTCACAACGGCAAGCACACCGCGGTAGCCCGAATCCTGCACGCGAAGAAGCAGGATTTTGTTCGGAACGTCAATGGCAAGCACCTGCTCACCGAGCGTGGTATAGATGCTCGTGCCCTTGTCGTTAAGGCCTGCTTCGTTGATGTAGATGCCTTCCCAACCGTTATCGAGCGTTTCGGGATGCTCATCGATATAGGCTTGCATCGAGGCGGGGTCAAGCTCCCAATACAGCGCGTAGAACGCTTCTTCGGTCAGCTTGAGCGGATCGCCGGGATTGAAGTGCTCGATTTCAGCTTCGAGCTTGACGGAATCGGACTCGTCCTTTTCCCAACTCGAGGTTTTGTTTGCCGCTTGTGTTGCAATAGCGGTATTGTAGTCGACGACCTGCTGGACAACGTCCTTAGGAAGCAGCGCGGTTGCCAGCCAGCGGTGACGCATGGTGGAAAGCGCGGTGTTGATGTACGCAGTACGCCAGTA
>JAZUCN010000104.1:0-2426 GCA_045639205.1 Oscillospiraceae bacterium
TGGGCAAAAATGTCGAGAATGAGCGCGCTTCGGTCAAGCACCGTTGCGCCTGTCATCTCTTCCAAGGCGCGAATCTGCGACGGGGAGAGGTCATTATCAAAGACAACCATTTCCGCGCCTGCTTCTGCTACCATGTCGGCAAGTTCCTGCACCTTACCCTCGCCTAAAAAGCTGTGCGGGTCGGGGGTCGCGCGGTTTTGAAGCAGTTTTCCTACGCACTCGCCGCCTGCGGTCTGCAAAAGCGCCTCGAGCTCGTCAAGCGACTGCCAGGTTGCTGTTTCTTCTTTTGTAAAAACATCTGCGCTCAGGCCTGCCAAAACGGCCTTTTCCACGATGTGTTCGATGGGGTGGTCCATACTGCCTCCTGCGGTTCTGACAAATTCCGCAAATATGAAAAAAGCCCGCACCTAGGATGGATGCGGGCTCGTTTGCTTACTTCAGACCATATTTCTTGTTGAAACGCTCGGTGCGTCCGCCGGTATCGACCAACTTCTGCTTGCCGGTGTAGAACGGATGGCACTTGGAGCAAATTTCGACCTTGATGTCCTTCTTAGTGGAAGCAGTTTCGATGACCGCACCACATGCGCATCTGATAGTAGTCTTTTCGTAATTGGGATGGATGCCTTCTTTCATGAGTTTCACCTCTCTCATCAGATTTCTGTAAAAGGAGCATTTTGCCCTTCCCTTGGTTCAAACGCTCGCATATAATATCACAGTTTTTTCTACAATGCAAGATGGTTTTTCACATTTTTTTATAATAAATTCTGCGATTTTCTTCAGAGAGGGCGGAATCGGGCGTTTTTTCTGTGGAAAAAAGTGTGTATAACCCCGCACAGCGGCGCTCGAGTTCAGAAAAAGCCGTATCAAGTGGGGATTCGCCCGCATGGATGATGGGCATCGTGCTTCTGCCATGCATCGCGCGAAGAAGGCCTCGTCCTGCATCGTCAAAGCCGAGCACGCGCACATAGGGTGCGTCTGCAAACAGGGTGTCGTTATCGATGCCAAGATACGCGCAAAGAAGCATCCTTTGAAGTCTTGTGCGCGCGTAGCGGCGCGATTTCGATGCGGCAATGATTGCCTCGACGGAGGATTCACTCTGCACCGCCTTCATCACCTTGCTCCAAAGCCCTTCCGAGCCAAAGGGAACGCTCTGCCACTGCGCCGCGTCCATGCCGCGCAGACGCGCGAGAATCGCGCGCTCGCCTGCATCCAAAGTATAGCGCGCGGCAGATTCGTAATGCGCGATGGCGGCAAGCGGCACAAACCTGCGCCAATCTTCGCCCATAAGAAGCGCGCGCACGGCGGTCGCCGATGGGTTTTCCAAATCGGCCGTTTGCTCGTGATAACCGCCCTCGCGGCGGATAGCGAGGGGGACGAGCAGGCTGTTTTGCTCATAAATTGCCTTGCAGTATTCCAGCGCAAGGATATCATTCGGCTCGCGCAGAAGATTTCCCGCGCCGCCGAGGGTTTCCAAGGCGGATTGCCGCGCCGCGGCGTAACTCACGCCCGATGCGAGCGCATCTTTGAGCGTCTGCGTGTAAGATTCTGTGCACATCCGTTTTGCGGTATCGGCAAGGGCTTCTTCGTCTGCTGTTTCACAACCGAAAGACAGGTGCGTCACAGCGCCAAGTTTGGACAGAATCTGCACGCCGCCCGCGGCAAAGCCCTCTGCAGAGCGCAGACAGTATGTTACAGGCAGTTCCAGCACGAGATTTGCGCCGCTGTCAATCGCGGCTGTCGCGCGCACGGACTTATCGAGCATCGCCGGCGCGCCGCGCTGAACGAAATTGCCGCTCATCAGGCACACGATGGCGGTATCCTGCCCGAGGCGCTCACGAATCAGCCGCAGTTGTTTTTCGTGCCCGCGGTGAAAGGGATTATATTCACAAATCACGCCCGCAACAGCCAAAATCGTATCCTCCTGCCAAAAAAATGCGCCAGATATACTTGTTTCTCTTGGAAAATTGTTGTATGATACTCGTGTATGTGTATATTGTAGCATAGACTACGAAGAAATATCAATGCAGGAGTGAATTCGATATGAACATTCTCGTTATCAATGCCGGCAGTTCGAGCCTGAAGTATCAGCTGATGAACCCCGAAACCGGCGACGTGACCGCCAAGGGCCTTTGCGAGCGCACCGGCATCGACGGCCGCCTGAACCATAAGGCCTGCGCCACCGACAAGAAGGTCGTGCGCGAGATCCCCATGCCCACCCACAAGGAAGCCATCGAGGCTGTTATGCAGATCCTCGTTGACCCCGTTGACGGCGTTATCAAGAGCGTTGACGAGATCGATGCTGTCGGCCACCGCGTGCTGCACGGCGGCGACAAGTTTGTTGCCAGCTGCATCATCGACGAGGCTTGCAAGCAGGCCATCCGTGACTGCATCCCCCTGGGCCCGCTTCACAACCCCGCCAACCTCAT
>JAZUCN010000105.1:0-2208 GCA_045639205.1 Oscillospiraceae bacterium
CGGAAGATGATGAACTGACCTGCCTGTGCCTTCTTGGCAACAAACGGTGCTTCGATGTCCATCAGCGTAACCGCTGCATTGAGTTCCTTCTTGCGTACGATTTTGTACATAACTCTCATCCCTTCAAATCATCAAATTGCATTTGATGGAAAATTCCCATACCTGTTGATTATAACACGCCTGTTTCCCGATTGCAAATCACTTGCCGAGAAAAAGCGCGTTTGTCATCGAAATATTCTCTTTTTTTACGCTTTCCCACGAAAAAATCTGCGCGAGTTCCCTTGCACTGACCGTTTCCGGCTGATCGAGCACCCCCGCAAGATACGCAAGCTGTCCAATCAGGCTCTGTGCACTAAAACGCTCCTGCAGTGCACCCATGTCCAAATCCCGCTCCCTTTTCGACAGCCGTCTGCCATCGGGCGCAAGCAGAAGCGGTACATGGTAATACTGCGGCGCTTTAAATCCGAGCAGTCTTTGCAGATACATCTGTCGCGGCGAGGACGAGAGTAAATCACACCCACGCACGACTTCATTGACCCCGCCCGCGGCATCATCAGTAATAACCGCCAACTGATACGCATACACACCATCGGACCTGCGCAGGATAAAATCCCCGCACTTTTCCGCCAGGTTCTCTTCATAGTATCCCTGCAATCCGTCCGTAAACGAAACTGTTTCATCGGGAACCTGAATGCGCCACGCAGGCTTGCGCGTCATCGCATCGCGCTGCACGCTCGTCAAATTGCGGCAAGTACCTGCATAAATGACCGTCCCATCTGATGCATGCGGCGCGGATGCCGCGTGCAGTTCCGCGCGCGAGCAATAGCACGGGTAGATGAGTCCCATTGCCTCCAACCTTTCAAACTGCGCGCGATAGGCATCGGTCCGCCTGCTCTGCGGAATCTGCTCCTCATCCCAGTCAAGTCCGAGCCACGCAAGGTCCTTTTTCACTTGCTCGCAGTATTCCTGCCTGCACCTGTCGGGGTCTAAATCCTCCAGTCGCAGAATCATCTTTCCACCGCGACTTCGCACAGACAGCCACGCAAGCAGTGCGGAAAATACATTTCCCAGATGCATCCTGCCGCTTGGGCTCGGTGCAAAACGACCGACGTTGTCCATCCGACCGCCTCCTTTATAAAATGATTGTAGCACGAGTCGGAATGTGATACAATCATAATAACCCAGTTTAAGAGGTGAATTTCTCATGCACAAAGCCATCGCGCACTTTCTGACCATCACCCACCACCGCCATCTTGTCCTGCGCGGCTGTTTCCGCATCGGTCTTTATAAGCAGGGACTGCTGCACGATTTGTCGAAATACTCCCCCACCGAATTCCTGGTCGGAGCGCGCTATTACCAGGGTAAACGCAGCCCGAACACGCAGGAGCGCGAGCAGTTTGGCTATTCCAAGGCATGGATGCACCACAAGGGCAGAAACCGCCATCACTTCGAGTATTGGACAGACTTGAGCCTGGAAACTGGGCGCTATGAGCCCGTTGAAATGCCGCCAAAATACCTTGCGGAAATGGTTATGGACCGCATCGCCGCCTGCAAAACCTATCAAGGCGATGCCTACACAGACGCTTCTCCGCTTGCCTATTTCGAGCGCGCAAGAGAAACCAAACTCTTGAACCCAAACACCGCCAAACAGCTCTCTTTTCTGCTCACGATGCTCCGTGACGAGGGCGAAACAGCCACATTCCGCTTCATCCGCCAAAAACTTCGCGCCGCTGAACCATTTATTTGATGGTCGCGGCGCTTTCCTTTTCTCATTTGCGATATTTCATTTGCTTATTTTCTCTTTATATGTTAGAATGTGACCGTATGTGACCAAATTCGTCAAAATGGAGATAAAACCTTGAGTAATATAAAGTTATTCGGCAGTTCGCGTAACGCCTCCCGCGTTGCCAAACGCGTCAAAACGCCGAAGGAAAAGCCTCAAAAAATCAAGCAGAAGCGCCCTCTGCGAACGCTTGCCATCATCCTGGCAGTGCTGTTGCTTCTCGAAGGTGCATACTTCTTCTGCTGTTATACCACCAACGATTTCGTGACCTACTGGCGCACTGCGTACATCAACACCGCGCTTTCCACCATGCGTCACCGCTGGCTGGCAACCGCGGTGCTAGCTAAGGACGTTGTTCAGCAGGTCGTCGACTATAACACCGCTATTGCGACGCAGGCGGCCAATAAGACCTCGAGTTGGGAAAA
>JAZUCN010000106.1:0-3491 GCA_045639205.1 Oscillospiraceae bacterium
AGATACAAGAGATTCCAGTACAGCGCGCGTATCGGCGCCCTTGATCTGCGCGCCTGCCGCCGCGGCATTGCCGCCGCCCGACAAAGGCTCGAGCACGACCTGTACATTACAATCGCCAATCGAGCGGGCGCAGATGACAACCTGGTCTTCGTCCGGATAGAGGACAAACGATGCGGTGATGCCGGAGACATTCAGCAGTTCATCTGCCGCCTGCGCCGCGATGGTGCGTGTGACGCGCTTATCGAGCGACGCGATGGCAATTTCGTTGCGGTAAAGTCTTGCTGACTGGACAATATGGTAGCGCGCGACGGTTGCATCCAAATCGGACTGGAAGAGTTTCTTCACATCGACCGTATCGGCGCCCGTTCTGCGAAGGAACGCAGCGGCCTCAAAGGTGCGCGCGCCTGTGCGGACGGTGAAGTTTTTCGTGTCGAGCACGATACCTGCCAGCAGTGCCTGCGCTTCTAACTGGCGAAGGTCCTGCACATCAAGAGCGTATTGCAGAACTTCTGCAACAAGCTCAGATGCGGACGAGGAGAACGGCTCGTGCAGGTTCAGAACAACCTGCTCAATATAATCTGCCGCGCGTCTGTGGTGGTCGATAACGGCAACGCGGGGGATGGATTCGAGCAATGCCTTCGACTCGACCTGGTCAGGGCGGTTGGTATCGACGATGATGAGCAGGCAGTGTGTGTCTGCTTCGACGAGCGCATCTTCTTCGGAAATGAAGAGGTTTTGGTATTCGGGCTTTGCGAGAAGCTCTTCAATGAGATTGCCTGCGACATTGCTTTGCATGTCAATGACAATGCGCGCGCGACGATTTTTCTTGCGGCAAAGAGCGCTCAAGCCGACAGCCGCGCCGACCGCGTCAAGATCTGCCATTTTGTGCCCCATGATAAAGACCTGACTTGATTGGGCGATAAGTTCGGACAGCGAACTTGCGACCACACGCGATTTGACCTTGGTGCGGCGCTCGGTTTCTTTGGTGCGTCCACCGTAGAAACTGAAGTTATAGCGGTCTTTGATGACGACCTGGTCACCGCCGCGCGAGAGCGACATTTCAATTGAGAGCAAGGCGAAGTTGTAGTTTTCTTCAAACGAAGAGCCATCTTTACCGATGCCGAGCGATATCGTTGCGGCGATGCCCGAGGGGTTGGTGATGGTGCGGATGGAATCGAGAAGGGTGAACTTCTCGTTTTGCAGCTGCGCGAGGTCTTTGTTTTCAAAGACGAGCAGGTAGCGGTTGCGCTCGACCTTGCGGCACAGGGCGCTGCGTTCTGCAATCCAGCTGCGGATGGTTTCGTTGATTTTGGCGTCGAGATTGGAAACAACACTGTCCGGCAGGTTGTTGGTCAGTTCATCGTAGTTATCGATGAGCACGATAGAGACAATCGGGCGCGTGCGCATAAACTCGTCGCGGATATTGAACATTTCAGTCATATCTGCAAAGTAGACCGTTGCAAGCATGCCGAACGTTTCTTCCTCATCCGAGCGAACATAATTGCCATAGATGCGGTAGCGGCGGCCGTTAATCTGCTGGTCGCCTGCAAGTTCTGTGCGTCCTTCGCGCAGCCAGGTGCTGTTAAAACCGGGGACGACACTGTCCATGGTCTGATAGCGCGAAGAGTCTGCAAGGCCTGTGATGTCATAAAACGCGGCATTGCCCCAGATGATTTCGTTTTCAGGCAAGTGCAGAACGGCCATGGGGAAAGGTGAGCCCGCGTGTACGGAAACGCCGACAGAGTCGGTTGCGCTTTGCACATATTCCATGAGCGCGCGTTTGCGCGAGATAAAGCGCAGGCGGCTGATAACAAAGACGGCAATGGTGACGGCAAACTCCGCCACGGCAAGGTAATAAAAGCCGAGTGCGGCCGCTGCAACGCTGAAAGCGAGCATCACGATGCTATACCAGATGATACCCGGCTGCAGAAGGCGGGAGACACTTTTCTTCATTCCGGACATCCTCCTTGAAACTGCCGTAGGGCAGGTTTTTATAAGTTTTAATATTATAGCAAAAACGCGCGCGAAAGACAAGAAAAACCAGTTCGATTTTTCTTGAACGCAGGGGAAAAGATGGCGAAAATTGTGAAAACGGGCAACAAAGGATACAAATGTAAGCAATTTTGCTTGAAATTTTACGATTTCGACAAAATGGAATAAAAAAATTTGTATACTTTAGGGAGTGTCTGTGCTATACTATCGTATACAATGCCGTAGTTTGCGGTACATACGGCTTGATTTTGACGATATATGTGCTTTGGCACAGAGATAGAGAAATCGAATACTGAAGCGCACATACTGCGGTTGGACAAGAGGCGATGCAGGGCCTCGCGTTTGGAGTGGTAGGTGCTGCTTTGCATGGGCATTTATAGGAAAATGCCTGCTGTGAAAGCCAAATTACAGCAGGCTCGGTCAGAAAGTAAAAGGTGATTTTATTGGCAGAAAAACTGAAAATTATTGCGCTTGGCGGTCTGAATGAGATCGGCAAGAATTTGACGGTACTTGAATATGGCAAAGACATGATTCTCATCGACTGCGGACTTGGTTTCCCCGAGGACGATATGTACGGTGTTGATCTGGTCATCGCCGACACCTCGTATCTTGTCAAGAATAAGCAGAAACTGCGCGGCCTGTTTTTGACGCATGGGCACGAAGACCATATTGGTGGTATTCCTTATGCGATGCAGGGCTTCAGCTGTCCGATTCACGCAACGCGTCTGACGGCAGGGCTTGTGAAACTGAAACTCGAAGAGCATCATCTCGAACGCGTGGTACAGTTGCACACACATGAGGCAGGCGAAGTCGTAAAGGCAGGGTGCTTCAGCGTGGAATTCATCCACGTCAACCACTCGATTGCAGACGCAGTTGCCTTCGCGGTGCGCACGCCTGTGGGCGTGGTTGTCTTTACGGGTGACTTCAAAATCGATGCGACAGCAGAAGATGGGATGATCGACCTTGCGCGCTTTGGCGAACTTGGCAAGGAAGGTGTTCTTGCGCTTCTTTGCGACTCGACGAATGTTGAGCGCGCGGGATACACGCCGTCTGAACGTGTGGTTGCCAACGGCTTTGACCGTCAGTTTGCCGGATGTAATCAGCGCATCATCGTCACGACCTTCGCATCGAACGCATTCCGTCTGCAGAGTTTAATCTCTGTGGCGCACAAGTATGGGCGCAAGGTGGCTGTGACGGGCAGAAGCATGGAGAATATCCTCAAGGTTTCGACGGAACTTGGATATCTCAAGATTCCCAACGGCACACTGGTGGACATCAATGCCATCAAGTCTTTGCCGAAGAACAAAGTCGTTATTGTTTCCACAGGCTCGCAGGGCGAAAATATGTCGGCACTCTACCGCATGGCATTTTCTGCGCACAGACAGGTGGAAATTCAGGCGGGCGACCGCGTGATTATCTCGGCGTCGGCAATTCCGGGTAACGAGAAGGCCGTCAGCCGCATTATCAACGAGCTTTACCGCAAAGGCGCGGATGTTGTC
>JAZUCN010000107.1:0-4107 GCA_045639205.1 Oscillospiraceae bacterium
GTATGAATCGTCCGAGCAACTGCACACGCAGTTGCAGACGCTTTTTGCCTCTTACGGGGTGAGCCTCGACGCGGATATCCTGCCAAACGATGCAGCGCTTTACGCCATCGAGCTTGGCGATCTGCAGCAGGCGGCAGACAAAGCCGCGGGCGAACTGCTCGGCAAAACCGTCCGCATCGAACAGCAGACCTCGCGCTACCCGATGCTCTATACCAGCGCACAGGGCACTTGCTCGTTTGCGCAGGCAGGCGCTTTCTCCGCGGAGCTTCAGGGCCGCGCTGCTGTGCGTGATATTTCCGCAGACTGCGCGCGCGTGCTGAAAAAAATGGGCTTTGACGCGGCAGAGATTTCCGAGCCTGTGCGCGTGCGCGCGGGGGTATATGAAATCACTGCCACGCAGAAACTTCTCTCTATGCCTGTCTTTTCAGGAAAACTAACCCTGACCTACTCAAACAGCGCCCTCGTTTGCATCGAAGGGCTGTTTTTCCCCGGTTCGCAGTTTATCAACAGCAGTGAAAGCAGTTGCATTTCGGGCGCGGATGCGCTCGCGCGCCTGCTCTCGAGCCGCGACAGCCTCGGCTGGGTCGGAAGCCGCATCACCGAGGTCCGGCAAGGCTATCGCTACACCGACACCGCCGCGGCATCGACGCGTCTTGTGCCATACTGGCTCATCCGCACCGATACCGACAGTTTCTATATCCATGGGCTGACGGGCGAGGTCAGCATCACTGGCGCGGAATAAATTGTTTCCGCTAATTGTTTCTGCTTTGTCATTTTTTCTTTACTTTCACATCTATCTGTGGTATTATTTTCATGGTTTAGGGATTTATAGACACTACCGCTTGATTCCAACCATGTTTTGACTTTGTTAATCCGATCAAAACTACACACACTCTTATCAAAGAGGGATTTATTTTGATTCAATATACTGTTCACGGCGGCACCGCTCTACGCGGCACGGTCGCTATCTCTGGCGCGAAAAACGCCGCAGTCGCCATTCTGCCTGCAACCTTGCTGGTAGACGGCGTCTGCCGAATTGAAAATGTTCCTGATATCTCCGACGTGCGTCTGCTTTTGGAGATTCTCAGCGATATGGGTGCCGGCATCCGCAGGCTCTCGCGCAACTCGCTGGAAATCGATTGCAGTCACATCCGCAATACCACTGCCCCCATTGAGCTGGTTCGCCGTATCCGCGCGTCGTATTATCTCATTGGCGCGCAGCTCGGCCGTTTCGGTCATGCGCGCGTTGCTATGCCCGGCGGCTGTAACTTTGGCGTGCGTCCTATCGACCAGCACATCAAGGGCTTTGAGGCCATGGGCGCGCAGGTGGAGCAGGCAGGCGGTTACGTCTGTGCCGATGCTCCTGTGGGCGGTCTGCAGGGCGGTCATGTGTACCTCGACATGGTTTCTGTCGGCGCGACGATGAATATTCTGCTCGCGGCTGTGCTGTCGGGCGGCACCACCATCATCGAAAACTGCGCCAAAGAGCCGCACATTGTTGACCTTGCCAACTTCCTCAATGCCATGGGCGCGCGTGTTTCGGGCGCAGGCACGGATGTCATCAAGGTCCGCGGCGTAGCAAAACTCGCAGGCGGCAGTTATACCATCATCCCCGACCAGATTGAAGCGGGCACCTATATGGCGGCGGCCGCGGCGGTCGGCGGAAACGTGCTCATCGAAAATGTGATTCCCAAGCACCTTGACTGCATCACCGCAAAACTGCGTGAGATGGGCGCGCGTGTGACGGAATATGACGATTCGATTCGCGTCGAAGCGACCCACCGCTTGAGAAGAGCCAATGTCAAAACGATGCCGTATCCCGGCTTCCCGACGGATATGCAACCGCAGATTGCCGTCTGCATGGCACTGGCAGAGGGCGCAAGCCTCGTCACCGAAGGCATTTACGAAAACCGTTTCCGCTACACGGCGGAACTTGGCCGCATGGGCGCTTCGATTCAGGTCGAAGGCCGCACTGCTATCATTGACGGTGTTGCGAAACTGCATGGCTGTGCGGTTCGCGCTTGTGACCTGCGCGCAGGCGCGGCTATGGTCATCGCCGCTCTTGCCGCCGACGGCATGAGCACCATCGAAGACGCGCATTATATTGAGCGCGGCTACGAGGATATCATTGGCAAACTCACCGCTCTTGGTGCAAATATCCGCCGCATCGAAACTTACGATGCTCCGAGCGTCGAGTCCGCAGGTTAAAAAACAAAAAACGCAGAAGCCAAACGGCTTCTGCGTTTTATTTTTCGTGCTTACTCTTCGGGGCTGAAATCTTCCTTGCCGACGCCACACAGTTCGCAGGTGAAATCTTCGCCCAGGTCTTCCCACTTCACACCGGTTTCTTCTTCGTCATAGACCCAACCGCAAACATCGCAAACATATTTCATATGCATAATCTCCTGTTGTTTCAATTCTTTCGCCGCGCTTGGCGGCGTTTTCTTTATTATACCCAAATGCTTCGTTAAATGCAAGTGCACGCCTGCGTTTTCGCCCCTGCAGCAGCGAAAAATGATTGACAGCCTTATGTTGTTATGTTAAAGTTACTTTAGAATATTTATAACAGAGGGTGAAACTATGGAACATATCAAAACCATCGAAACTCGTAACCTTTGCCAGAGCGCAAAGAACGGCGGTTGCGGCGAATGCCAGACCTCCTGCCAGTCCGCTTGCAAGACCAGCTGTGGTATTGCAAACCAGAAGTGCGAAAGCAACGAAAGCAAATAATTGCAAATGATAAAATGCCGCCGTCCTCGGCGGCATTTTTCATAAAAGGAGATACATACCGTGATTCATCAATATAAATTGGGCGGCTTCAACATCGTTCTCGATGTCTGCTCGGGCTCGGTGCACGTGGTCGACGAGGTCGCTTACGATATGATTGCCCTCTTTGAGGAAAACAGCAAGGATGCGGTGCTTGAAAACATCAGCAAGGCGCACCCCGACATCGCAGGCGCAGACCTCGAAGAATGTTACTGCCAGATTGAGGGGCTGAGGGACGCAGGAAAACTCATTGCGCCCGATACCTTTGAGCCGATGGCAGACACGCTCAAACAGAAAACGGCAGGCGTCGTCAAGGCGCTGTGCCTGCATATTGCGCATACCTGCAACCTCAACTGCTCGTACTGCTTCGCAAGCCAGGGCAAATACCATGGCGAGCGCGCGGTGATGAGTTTTGAGGTCGGCAAGCAGGCGCTTGATTTTCTCGTAGCAAACTCCAAAGGCAGACGCAACCTTGAAGTCGACTTCTTTGGCGGCGAGCCGTTGATGAACTTCCAGGTCGTCAAAGACCTCGTCAGTTACGCGCGCAGTATTGAAAAGCAGGCGGGTAAGAATTTCCGCTTCACCCTCACGACCAACGGCGTTCTGGTCGACGATGACGTCATCGAATGGGCAAACCGCGAGTGCAGTAATGTCGTTTTGAGCCTGGACGGCCGCAAGGAAATCCACGACCGCTATCGCGTGGACTACGCGGGCAATGGCAGTTGGGAAAAAATCGTGCCGAAATTCCAGAAGTTTGTTGAAGCTCGCGAGGGCAAGGACTACTATATGCGCGGTACCTTTACCCACGCGAACCCCGATTTCCTCAAGGATATTCAGCAGATGCTGGATCTCGGCTTTACGGAACTGAGCATGGAGCCCGTTGTCTGCGCCGCCGATGACCCCTCTGCGCTGACCGAGCAGGATTTGTCCATCGTCATGGACCAGTACGAAAAACTGGCAGAACTGATGCTGGCGCGCGACAAGCAGGGCAAGCCCTTTACTTTCTATCACTACATGATTGACCTCACAGGAGGTCCGTGCATCTATAAGCGCATCTCCGGCTGTGGAAGCGGCACGGAGTATATGGCGGTCACGCCTTGGGGCGATTTGTATCCGTGTCACCAGTTTGTCGGCGAAGAGCGCTTCTGCCTCGGCAACATCTATGACGGTGTGACCAATTTGGAGGTGCAAAAGGAATTTGCCGCCTGCAATGTCTACGCCCACCGCGAATGCCGCGATTGCTGGGCAAGACTGTACTGCTCGGGCGGCTGCGCGGCCAATGCTTATCACGCAACAGGCTCTGTAACGGGCATCTACGAGCAGGGCTGTACGCTGTTTAAA
>JAZUCN010000108.1:0-6900 GCA_045639205.1 Oscillospiraceae bacterium
GAATCGGCAGGAACGATTCTGACGCTTGTGACGCTTGGTAAATTCCTCGAGACGCGCGCAAAGGGCAAGACGGGGCAGGCCATCGAAAAGCTGATGGATTTGTCCGCAAAAACTGCCATGGTTGAGCGCGAGGGAAGAGAACTTGAAATCGCGGTGGAGGATGTGCTTGTCGGCGACATCGTTATCGTCAGGCCCGGTATGCGCATCGCGGTCGACGGCGTGGTGATTGAGGGAAGTTCCTCGGTGGATGAAAGTGCGCTTACGGGCGAGAGTATCCCTGCTTTGAAGCAGGCAGGCGACCGCGTGAGCGCCGCGAGCATCAACAAGGCGGGCATGCTCAAGTTCCGCGCGGACAAGGTCGGACAGGACACGACGCTTGCGCAGATTATCCGATTGGTGGAAGAGGCGGGCAGTTCAAAAGCGCCCATCTCGCGTTTGGCTGATAAGGTTGCGGGCATTTTTGTGCCTGTGGTCATGGGCATCGCGTTGTTGGCGGCGGTGATTTGGCTATTGCTTGGCAAGGGCGGAGAATTTGCGCTGACAACGGCGATTGCGGTACTGGTCATCTCGTGTCCCTGCGCCTTGGGATTGGCGACGCCTGTTGCGATTATGGTCGGTACGGGCAGAGGCGCGGAGCAGGGCTTGTTATTCCGCTCGGCGCAGAGTCTGGAACTTTTGCACAAGGTTGACACTGTTGTGATGGACAAGACGGGCACGCTCACGGAAGGGCGGCCTGTGGTGACGGACATTGCGCCCGTTAAAATCAGCGCGAAGGAGCTATTGACGCTTGCGGCGGCTTTGGAGCACAGCTCGGAGCATCCGCTGGCGGAGGCGATTGTGCGCAAGGCGAAGGAAGAGAATCTTGAAATTCCGCAGGCGGAGGATTTCCTTTCGGTTGCAGGCAAGGGCGTATCTGCCAAGATTGGCGGCGAGCGCTATCTTTCGGGCAATCTTGCGTTTTTGCGCGAGCGCGGTGTAGAGGCTGTGCCTGCCGAGCAGTTTGCAAAGCAAGGCAAAACGCCGCTGTATTTTGCGCGCGAAGGCGGAGAACTTTTGGGCGTGATCGCAGTGGCGGATGTAGAGAAAAAGACCTCCCGTCTGGCAGTTGAGGCACTGTGTAAGCGCGGGTCGGACGTGATTTTGCTCACGGGAGACAATGAGACGACCGCGCGCGTGATTGCGGAAAAACTCGGCATTACGCATGTAATTGCGGGCGTTTTGCCGACAGAGAAAGAAAAAACCATCCGTACCTTGCAGGAGCAGGGGAAGGTGGTCGCGATGGTCGGCGACGGCATCAACGATGCGCCTGCCCTGATGCGCGCGGATGTGGGAATTGCCATTGGTGCGGGCACGGATGTTGCCATGGAATCGGCAGATGTGATTTTGATGCACTCGGATCCGATGGATGTGGCGGCGGCGATGGAACTCAGCCGCGCGGTCATGCGAAACATCAAGCAGAATCTGTTCTGGGCGTTTTTCTATAACACATTGGGCATCCCTGTAGCGGCGGGCGTGCTGTATCCCGCTTTTGGCATTCAGCTCAGCCCCATGCTCGGCGCGGCCGCGATGAGCTTAAGCTCGGTGTTTGTGGTGACAAATGCTTTGCGGCTTCGCTTTTTCCAAACAAAACGCAAAACCATGCAGGCAGAAATGCCTGAAGAAAAGGAGAATGAAACGATGATGACGATTCATGTCGAAGGTATGATGTGCATGCACTGCAAGGCGCATGTGGAGAAGGCGTTGCTGGCGGTTGCAGGTGTGACGGCGGCGGAGGCTGATGTGGACGGCAAGTGTGCGCGTGTGGAGGGTACGGCTTCGCGCGAGGCGCTCGTTGCGGCCATCAAGGAAGCAGGCTACGAGGCAGAATAAAGAAACAATGAAACCGACCTGCGGGACGATCGCAGGTCGGTTTTTGCATGGAAGCAGAAAAGAGAATGTTGACAAATCAACAAAAAGTTGATATATTGTTGAAAACTCAACAAGTGAAGCGTGGAGAGGGAGATTCATGGAGGAACGATTTGAAACATTTACCGTGCTGATCAACAGGATCGGCCGCAATATCCGTAAAATCAAAAACCAGGAAATGGCGGAGTATCAGCTGAAAAGCGCACATATTTCGTGCCTTTATTATCTGTACATGAACAAAGGACTGACGGCGACGGAGCTTTGTAGCCGCTGTGAAGAGGATAAGGCAACGATTTCCCGCGCGCTGGAGTATTTGCAGACAAATGGGTATCTGCTCTGCAAGGAAGAAGGGACAAAGCGGTATAAATGCCCGCTGATGCTGAGTGAAAAAGGGAATGAAGCGGGCAGAAAAATCAGCGATAAAATCGTCGCTGTGCTCGAACAAATCAGCGGCGGGCTGACCGAACAGGAACGAAGGGCATTTTATCGCAGCCTTTTGATTATCAGTGATAGTTTGGATGCCGTTGCGGAAAAAGGAGTACTCGGATGAACAATGTGTGGCAGAAGCAATATGCGCTTCGTGCGGGGGATTTTGACAGGTTTGACCAAATCAAGCCGTCTGCAGTTTTGGATCTGTTTCAGGATGCGGCAGGGCAGCATGCCGAAGAACTCGGTGTTGGGTTTGCGCAGATGCTTGCGCGCTCGTATTTGTGGGTATTGGTGAGGATCCGTTTTCGGATCATAAAAGCACCTGTGCGGTATCAGGATGTCCGCGTCAAAACATGGCCGTTGGAACCGAATCGGCTCAGTTACCGCAGAGAATACTGCATAACAGATGAGAACGAAGAGGTGCTGATTATCGGAACTTCGGAATGGGTCGTCATGCACAGCGAGAAGCGGCGGCTGCTGTCTGTGCCGGACCTGTATCCATTTACAAGCGGATTCTGCGAGGATGTGATGTTTGAGGGAAAACTCGGCAAGGTGCAGGATTTTGAAGCTTCGGCAGCTGCGCACAGTATCGCGGTACGCTTTTGCGATTTGGACATCAACGGTCATGTCAACAACACGAAGTATGCAGACTATGCGCTTGATGCGCTCGAGTCGACAGGCGAAAATATGCTGCAGGAGTTTCAGATCGATTACCGAAAAGAAGTCTATGACGGAATGCTGCTGAACATTTACGCGCAGAAAGCGGACGGACAGGCGCTTATCAAGGGAGAAAATGCCGATGGAGAAACAATGTTTGCGTGCAGTCTGCAATACAGGTAACAGGAGAATAAGAATATGAAAACACGGATCATTGTGGATTCAACGGCAGACTTGCTGCCGGAGGTAAAACAGCGCGTTTTTGTGGTGCCGCTTACCGTGCATTTCGGTCAGGAGGAATACATTGACGGCATCAGCATCGACCATAAGATGTTTTATGAAAAACTCGTCGAGAGTGATATACTGCCGAGCACGAGCCAAGCAAGTCCTGCCGCTTTTATAAAGGAATTTGAACGGGCCAGGCAATGCGGCGAGCAGGCGCTCGTCATTACGCTCTCTTCAAGATTTTCGGGTACATATCAAAGCGCGTGCATTGCCGCGCAGGACTATGAGAATATCCATGTTGTTGACAGCGGAAGCGCGGCGATGGGCAGCGGGATTTTGGTTGAGCGGGCGCTGGAACTGCTCGACGAGGGATTTGATGCCGCGCAGATCGCGCAAAGACTGGAAGAAGAGAAAAAACGGATCGTGGTCGTTGCGTTGGTGGATACACTTGAATATCTCAAACGCGGCGGGCGGATATCCAAGACGGTTGCCATTGCCGGGTCGGTGCTGAACATCAAACCTGTGCTTTCGGTGATCGATGGTGAAATCAGCGTGCTGGGAAAAGCGCGTGGGTCAAAGATGGGAAACAACTTGCTGGTGCAGGAAATCGAGAAAGCAGGCGGCGTGGATTTCTCAAAGCCTGTGCTTTTGGGATACTCCGGGCTTTCGGATGCACTTCTTTTGAAGTACATAGAAGACAGTAGGCATCTTTGGGATAAGGGACTTACAGTTGTACGCTATACGACGATCGGCAGCGTAATCGGCACGCACGCAGGACCCGGAGCGGTAGCGGTGGCATTTTTTAAGCGGTGAGACACCGCGCGCAGAAAGAAAAAGAAAGACGGGCAGAGAAATCTGCCCGTCGTGTTCTATGAGAATTATTCTTCGGGAATGTGGATATTGACGCCGTTGACCTCGACACCTTCGTCTGCGCAGATGAGCAGGTACGGCACGCCGCCGATACGGCGCGTTTCGATGAGGTCGGTGCGCTCGGGATTGACCTGAATGACAACATCGGGGGTTTTGAGCTCCATGCGGCGGGAAGAGACGAGGTTGCGCGGACTGATCTGCGCATCGACGCCGAAACTGCTGTCATACTGGGTGCTGAAAGTGGCGAGTTCTTTCTCGCCGACGCCACATTCGCGCAGGACATTTTGCACATCCTGCTTGTCAATCAGCAGGGGGTCTTCGGATTTGCTTTCCTTGTGGATTTCGATGCGCTGACGAAGTTCATCGTGCACCGACTGCATCACATCCAGACTGCACTGCTCGTCAAGCGCGGTACCGAGGAGTGTTCCAAAGGCGGCGCGCTGGGTTTCAGCAGGCTGCGGTGCCTGTACACGGAAAAGGGTTTCAATCAGTTCCGCGTGGTTATCTTTTGCACTGCGGGTATAATACAGGCAGTTATAGATATTCGCGCGGCGGTCATCGAAGGCTGGGAAGAGGAAACCGAGTTCAGGCGCGGATGCCGCCCAGCCGGTTGTGCGGTTATGGAACTGCTTTTCCTCGGCGCAATAACTGAGCGAAGATTTTCCAGGCTTGACGGGGCAGATGGCGCACAGCACGTAGGAGAAAACCTCCTGCGAGTTATCCATGTCGGTATCGCCGCTTTTGGATTTGAAGGGGACATCGTAGGCTTCGTGCGCGAGAAGAATGAGGTAGTGACCTTCAAAGTTCAGGTTTTCAATCACGCGGCGATAGAAACGGTCGAGTACATCGGCATCCTGCAGGCGGGTATCGCGCAGGGACATGAGCAGACGGTGCTCATCGCTGTCTGCGACCTGCTTGGTGGTGAAGGTGATGTCCAGACGGTTTTTATCAGGCGCGCCCGAGAGGGTACGCTTGAAAAGCGAGAGGTAGGTTTCTTTATCTTCCTCGGTCATGAGTCCGAGCGACTGGGAAAAACGCGAGAGAATTTCGCGGCTGTCACTGACATAACAGCCGTGCACAGCGGTAATATTGGTGCGGTCGGGGCGCAGACGGCGCCGCAGTTCGCCAACTTCTTTTTCGGTCATGGGTAAGCCCTTTGCTTTCTGTAAATTCTAAATATCAGTATAGCATAGTTTTGAGAAAATTTCTATTGGCGGAGGGAAATCGAGGAAACATTTTCCGCGCCGATTCGTCTAAAAAAGTAACAAGCAAAGAAAGGAAGAATGTTATGCAATATAACCCTTACGGTTCCGGCGACGATTTTGGTGTCGGAGCGGGCAACTATGGTTCGGGCGGCGGAAAGCCACCGAGAAAATGGAAGAAAATATTATGGATTGTGCCTGTGCTGTTTTTACTGGCGGTGCTGTCGCTCGATTCGTTCTACACGCTCAAGGAAGACCAGTATGCGGTGATTACCACATTCGGAAAGCCGACAACGGTATCGGCATCGGGTCTGCAGTACAAACTGCCGCTCGTTCAGCGAGTGCGAAAGGTCAGCAAGAGCGTACAGAGTTTCCCACTCGGCTACCGCGTGGGAAGTGACGAGTCGGTGGACGAAGAGTCACTCATGATCACCTACGACTACAACTTCGTCAATGTCGATTTTTATGTCGAGTATCGCATTACAGACCCTGTAAAGTATCTGTACAACTCGAATGATCCCGTGGGGATTCTCAAGATGATTTGTCAGAGTTATATCCGCGATACGATTGGTCTTTATGATGTGGATAGCGTGATTACGACGGGCAAGAGTGAGATTCAGGCGGATATCAAGCAGAAGATTACCACGAGGCTAGAGCAGGAGGACCTTGGCATTCAGCTGACGAACCTCACCATTCAAGACGCGGAGCCGCCCACGATGGAAGTTCAGCAGGCATTTACGGCTGTTGAAACGGCCAAGCAGGGCGCGGAGACGGCTGTAAACAATGCGAAGAAATACGCAAACGAAGTGACACCTGCCGCGCAGGCGGATGCGGACAAAATCATCAAGGACGCGGAAGCTTATCGCGAGAGCAAAATCAACGAGGCGGAGGGTCAGGCGGCTCGTTTTGCAGAGCTGTATGCCGAGTATCAGAAGTATCCGCTGATCACCAAGCAGAGATTGTTCTATGAGGCGATGGAGGATATTCTGCCCGGGATGAAACTGTATGTGGTGGACGATGCGACAGGTGTGCAGACATCCTTGCCGCTCGCACCGTATGCCGATTTTGGCGGAAAGGGGGTCGCAGACAATGGCTAAAATTCTAAAGCGTGTGATCCCTGTGGTTTTGATTCTTGCGGTACTGGTCGTTGCCTTTGGCGGCCTTGTTGTGACGCAGGCGAATGAATACACCATCGTGCGTCAGTTTGGCGCTGTGGTGCGCATCCTCGATGAGCCGGGACTTAGCATTAAAATGCCGTTTGTGCAGTCGGTGAGCACACTTCCGAAGACGGTGATGCTGTATGACCTTGCGGTGAGCGATGTGATCACGTCGGACAAAAAGTCGATGGTGGCAGACAGCTTTGTATTGTGGCAAATCAGCGATCCGCTTCTGTTCATCCAGACTCTTTCGGGAAGTCTGGCAACGGCAGAATCGCGCATTGACCAGGCGGTTTACAACAGCCTCAAGACGGTTATCAGCTCGATGAAGCAGGAGCAGGTCATCTCGGGAAGAGATGGCGAGCTTGCGGGCGCGATTATGGAAAATCTCGCGCGCACGAGTGATTTTGAAAGCTATGGCATCACGGTCAAGGCTATTGAGACCAAACGCATTG
>JAZUCN010000109.1:0-2257 GCA_045639205.1 Oscillospiraceae bacterium
CCGTTCATCGACCCCCTGCACCGCGTGTTTGACATCTGCACACTCGATGGCAACGGCTGTAACGTTTTTGGTACGGCGCAGTGCGCGGGGCGCTCGGTTTCCTGGGCGCAGGAAGTGTTTTCCATGCCGTCACTGAACATGTTTGACACCGTTGCCGCTTCTGCCCCTGCAGGCGCGGACGGGCTGATTTATCTTCCCTATCTTGAGGGCGAGCGCTCGCCTGTATTTGATGCGCAGGCGCAAGGCGTGTTCTTCGGCATGCACACGCGCCACAAGAAAGAGCATTTTCTGCGCGCGGTGCTCGAGGGTGTTGGCTGCAGTTTGAGCCAAATTCTCGACACGCTTCGTGAGCGCGAGAATATTGAGAGTCTGCGCATCATCGGCGGCGGCGCAAAATCTGAACTTTGGAAGCAGATTATCGCAGATGTCTGTGATGTGAAGCTCAATAACATCTCGACCTTCTCCGACAGCGCGACCTCGATTGGTGCGGCCGCGGCCGCAGGCGTGGGTATTGGGCTCTATCGCGATTTGCCGCAGGCAGTTTCGCACATCACAACGAGCAGTACCATCGAGCCCAACGAAGACCTTCGCGAGGTGTATGACCTGAACAAAAAGCGCTACGCGATGCTCTATCCGGCACTCAAAGAGGCGTTCCACACTAGAAAATAAAAAACCACCCGACGGTGTCGGGCGGCGTGATATTGCCTTATGGATGATTGGCCAGCCACACGGTTTTGGCAAAGCCCTCGGCGGCGCAAAGAAGGCCCACGCAGGCTTCCATATCCTTTGCAGCACAGACCGCGCCGTGACCGCCGAGCAGAAAGACATTGCTGTATTGCAGTGCTTCTTCCACGCCGCGGCAAACATCGGCTGTTCCGTGCTGTGCAAAAGGCAGGCAGACGATGCGCGGAAAAATCTCGGCAAGCGAGCTGTTTTCAGGCGCAACAAAGTCCTCAAAGCGAAGTGCATAAGCCGTCAGGTACGGACAGTGACTGTGAATCACAGCGCCGACATCCTCGCGTGCGCGATAAACCGCTTCGTGCAAAAGATGCTCGCTCGACGGTTTTCCCCGTCCCGCGATTTGCTTGCCCGCCGCATCGAGCACGCAGATGTCTTCTTTTTGCAGAAGAAGTTTCATCCTGCCCGACGGCGTGATATAAAGGTTTCCCGCTTCGCGGTCGAGGATAGAGGTATTGCCCTCGAGTCCTGTTAAAAAACCTTTTTGCTCTAAAATCGCAGAAAACTGCGCTAACTGCACTGCAAAATCCATACGCGAATCCCCCTTTTTCTATAGTTTAATATGTTCGTCCGCCCAAGTCAATGGCGGCAGAAATGACAGGAGGTATTCCCATGCTGAAAAACATCCCCAATATTCTCTCCCCCGAACTGCTCAAAGTCCTGCAGGAGATGGGTCACAGCGACCGCATCTGCCTCGGTGACGGCAACTTCCCCGGCGCTTCGATGGCAAAGCCCAACAACTGCGTCTTCTTCCGTGCAGACGGTCATGGCATTCCCGAATTGCTCGACGCGATTCTGACCTTGATGCCGCTGGATACCTATGTCGAGCATCCCGTACAGCTGATGCAGAAGATGGACTGCGACAAAGACCTCGAGATTCCCGTGTGGAAAGAGTATGAGAAAATCGTCGCCAAGCATGACGAGCGTGGCGCTGATGCCATCGGCAACATTGAGCGCTTTGCGTTCTACGATGAAGCAAAGACCTGCTACTGCATTTTGCAGACGGGTGAAACTTCTATCTACGCCAATGTCATTTTGCAGAAAGGCGTTGTCAAATAAGCACGCATTTCGGGCGGAGCACACTGTGCTCCGCCTTTTTTATCAAAAAAAGAAAAATTTTGTCTTGACTTTCTCTATTGGTTAGAGTAATCTAACTGCAGAAAGAAACATAGTCTTGAAAGGGTGAAAGACATGACGTTGGATATGCTTCCGTGCGGCTCGCGCGGTATCATCACCAAAGTTGGCGGCGAGGGTGTTCTGCGCTGTCGGCTGCTTGATATGGGTTTGATTCCGCAGACAGCGGTTGAAGTGACGCGCATCGCGCCGATGGGCGACCCTATGGAGCTTCGTCTGCGCGGCTACACTTTGAGCCTGCGCAAGGAAGATGCGAGCAACATTGAAGTGGAGGAGGCGCAGGAATGATTTTTGCACTGGCCGGTAATCAAAACTGCGGCAAAACCACGCTGTTTAATCAGCTGACCGGCGCCAATCAGCACGTGGGCAACTTCCCGGGCGTAAC